>JAZSJO010000130.1:0-13985 GCA_045534365.1 Eubacteriales bacterium | reverse complement strand
ATCTGACGGTCGTAGGTGAGAAGTCCGTTCGTCTCGTCCTCAACGTCGCTGACCTGCGTATAGACAGCGGCGCAGAGACCTCGCTCTATCATAGGTATGACCTCGTCAAAATAGAGCTTTTCAAGCGCGCTTGCAAATTTTTTACGATCGGTGAAAAAGCTGTAGCCGTAGGTCTTGTCGAGATTGAAGGAGTGATCTTCTATCTTGCAGGAATAGCCGCCGAATTCCGAGAGGACGAGAGGTCTTTTGCCGTCCGATCTCAGATCGAGCTTTTTGAAATAGATATGCTCGCTTTGCACGTCGCTCTTTTTTTCCGTAAACCAGCCAGACGTTGCGTCCCATACGCGAGTTTTGTCAAGCGCCTTCAAACGCTCGTACTGCCCGTCTGCGTCAAACTGTCCCCAGCCCTCGTTGAATATCGTGTAATAGACGACAGAGGGGTGGTTGTAGAGCAGGGAAACGGTCTCCTCGCTATCCTTTTCAAAGGCCTCGCGGCGGCACTTGGTTGCTTTGTGCGTAATGCCCTTTTTGAAGCCGATAGTGGGCAGGGCGGTGTCTATAAGAAAGCTGTATCCACCGCTGTTTACCATATCCTGAAAGACCGCTATGCCGTGCTTGTCGCAATAGTAGTAAAATAGGTCGTGCTCTATCTTGATGTGCTTGCGGAGCATATTGAAGCCCAGCTCCTTCATCTTCAAAACGTCGTTTTCAAGACCTGCGGGGGTGGCGGGAGTGTAGATCCCGTCGCTGAAATATCCTTGATCGAGAAGACCGTGGAAGAAATAGGGACGCCCGTTGAGACATATATATTTTTTACCGTTTCGCTCCTCAAGTGTCACGGTGCGGAGGGCGAAATAGGATTCTATTTCGTCGTCGCCGCTTGCGAGCGTAAATTCGTAAAGATAAGGAGTCTCGGGAGACCATAATTTTGGCTCGTCTATCGCGATTACCGCCTTGTTGCCGCAAAAACGGTATTCCTTGCCGCTCTCCTTGAGCGTAAGCTTCTTTTCGTCCTCGCCACCCTCGACCTCAATGGTAATATCCGTCAGAGAGGGCGTCATTTTGATGCTTTTTATATAATTTTCGGGCACTGCCTCAAGCCAGACCGCCTGCCAGACGCCGCTTATGGGCGTGTACCACATACCGCCTCTGTCGCGTCTCTGCTTGCCCCAACCGAAATTATGGTCAAGGTCGTCGGTGACGGAGACGGTCAGCTTGTTTTCGCCGTCCTTAAGCGCGTCGGTCATATCGAATTCAAAGGGAAGATAGCCGCCGATATGATCGCCTAAAAGTACTCCGTTGAGAAAGACCTTTGCTATCTGATCCACCGCTCCGAAATGCAGAAGAACTCTGTTTCCCTTCATCTCTTCAGTAAGCGTAAAGGTCTTTTCATATATATATTTTTCGCCCTTATTCAGCTCGCGTTCGATACCCGAAAGCCGCGACTCGGGCGGGTAGGGAACGTTGATGCTGCCGAGAAGCTCGGTCTTGTCCTTCTTTGCTACCGAAAGCGTCCACTCTCCGCAAAGCGACGCATATTTTTCGCGCTTCATCTGCGGACGGGGATGCTCGCGCCAGCTTGACGAACCGTCGTCCTCAAAGGGAGTACGAAGAGATTTATTCAGGGTGGGCTTTTTAGTTTTTGCCGAGAAGAGCAGAACTATTGCCAATATAACTATCGGAACGAGCGCGGCGAGAAAGATATTTTCATTGGGGATAAAGGATTCCGTGCCGTCGTTGTTGACTATTATTTCTGCGTTCGCGAGGACGGTCTTGCCGATAAACGGACCGACGACTCCGGGAACCAATACCTGCGAGAAAATCCTCACGCCCTGAAGTCTTCCCGACTTGCCCGTCGGCGTCAGGTCGCGTATCTTCGCGCCAAATACCGCCATACCCGCAAGGTATCCGCACATCATAAGGAGCGAGCCTGAGAAAACGAGGGCGGTAGAACGGAAGATATAGAGCAGAACGTAGCCTGCCGCAAGCCAGAGAAGCGAGAGCCACGAGGTCATTGAAAAGCCCTTTTTGTCGTATACCTTGCCCCAGAGCGCCGTGACGACCGACGCGAGAATTATCGCGGGCGCCATAACGAAGACGTAATCGGTCATTCCGAGCGAGACCTCGTAGTAGATGATGAGGTAGGGCATGAATATCTGTATTGAGATATTGAAGATTATAAACGCGATAAGGTAAAAATAGAAGGATCTGTTTTGCTTGACGGTAGAGGGACGGAAGCCGTATAAAACGTTGCTCCAATAGCCGCTCTTGCTTTTTGGTATCTTCTTTTCTTCAATGATGAAGATGCCCAGCACGCCGATGATAAGCGTTGCCGCGCCGATTATTGTGAAGATAAGCGTCCAGCTCTCGCTCTCGTTGAGATCAAACGCCATAAAGCCGCCGAAAACGGCAAGGATAGCCACGAGCGGCATCATCGCGTTGATGCCCTCCGCGCTTCCGCGGTTGGTGTTGTCGGTGCTGTCGGTGAGCCAAGCGTTATAAGCCGCGTCGTTTGCCGACGAGCCAAAGAAGGTCATAACGCAGTCAAGAACGATAGTCAGGGTTATACCCAGAGCCGCGCCGCTGACCGCGGGGAAGAGCGCTTCGAGAAGCTCGATCTTCAGCAGCGCGAACGCGAAGATCGAAAGTCCCCAGAGGATATATCCACCGCAGATAAAGACCTTTCGTCTGCCTATTCTGTCCGCCAGAGCACCCACGAGAACGGTGGTGAGCGTTGCGGCAATGGCGCTCGCGGCGACCATTGCGGATATGTCGCCCGCCGATGCGTTGAACATCTTATACATAAATACGTTGAGATACATATTCTCAACTACCCAGGCGATCTGCCCCATAAGTCCGAAAAGGACGAGGGCAAGCCAGAAGCGGCCGTTAAGCTTTGTTTTCATAACCTTTTAAAGACCTTTCAGGAAATTTCTTGTGTTTTGATTTTATCATATATAGCGCCTTTTGTCAACTTTGATAAGGTTTTATTCGGCGCAATATTTTTGACAAACAAAAATTTTATCTTTTTGCTTGACTTATTGATAAGTCTGTGATATAATTACAATAACAATCTATATTTATCGGAGGATAAATGCTATGAAGCGTATTAAGACACTTGATACTAAGAATCTTTGCGAGACCGCAAAGAACGGCGGTTGCGGCGAGTGCCAGACCTCTTGCCAGTCTGCTTGCAAGACTTCTTGCGGTATTGCGAATCAGCAGTGCGAAAACAAGAAATAATAAATCTTTGAAAAATTCCCCAATACTTCGTTGCTCCTCGAAAGCAGCTTGACGTAGGGAACTACGCCTACGCTTTGCTTTCTCCGGTGCGATACGCAAGCTACGGCTTGCTGACCGCTTGCCTAACGGCGAAGCGCCTTGTCTTGAGAAATTTTTCTTCGATTTGGTTAATCCTTGAGAAAGATTGTGGGGGAAGGAAAGATCCTTCCCCCATAGCACTGTTTGCTTTTAGTTTTTTAGGAGATATACATAAAAATGGTACATTGTTATAAATTGGGCGGACTTAATATCGTGCTCGACATCTGCTCGGGCTCGGTACACGTCGTTGACGAGGTGGTCTACGACATCATTGAGATGTACGAGAGCCGCGAGCGTGACGAAATAATCGAGACCGTGCTTGAAAAATACACCGACGACGAGACCGTCACGCGCGAGGAGATAGAGGGCTGCTTTGAAGATATTGAGAGCTTGAAGGCGGAGGGAAAGCTGTTTTCTCCCGACAATTTTGAATCGATGGCGGGAAAATTGAAGGAAAAGAGCGCGGGCGTCGTCAAGGCGCTTTGTCTGCATATAGCTCACACCTGCAATCTCAACTGCTCCTATTGCTTTGCAAGTCAGGGCAAATATCACGGCGACAGAGCTTTGATGAGCTTTGAGGTGGGCAAGAGAGCGCTTGATTTCCTCGTGGAAAATTCCAAGGGAAGACACAATCTTGAGGTCGACTTCTTCGGCGGCGAGCCCTTGATGAATTTTGACGTTGTGAAGCAGCTCGTAGCATACGCGAGAAGCATCGAGAAGGATGCGGGTAAGAATTTCCGCTTTACCCTTACCACCAACGGTATGCTTATCGACGACGACGTTATAGATTTCGCCAACCGCGAATGCTCCAACGTAGTGCTTAGCCTTGACGGACGACGCGAGGTGCACGACCGCTACAGAGTCGACTACGCGGGAAAGGGAAGCTGGGAGAAGATAGTTCCTAAGTTCCAGAAGCTCGTTGAGGCGCGCGGAGGACGGGGCTATTATATGCGCGGCACGTTTACTCACGCAAATCCCGATTTTCTCAAGGACATCGAGGTAATGCTCGATCTTGGCTTCAACGAGCTTTCTATGGAGCCCGTGGTCGCTGCGGAGGACGATCCTTCTGCGCTGACGAAGGAGGATCTGCCCATCGTTCTCGAGCAGTACGAAAAGTTAGCTGAGCTTATGCTCAAGCGTCACAGAGAGGGCAGACCCTTTACCTTCTATCACTATATGATAGACCTTAAGGGCGGTCCTTGCATATATAAGAGGATCTCGGGCTGCGGATCGGGAACCGAATATATGGCGGTCACCCCGTGGGGGGACCTTTACCCCTGCCATCAGTTCGTGGGCGAGGAGAAATTCAAGCTCGGCAACGTATGGGACGGTGTGACCAATACCGAAGCGCAGGACGATTTCGCGGCGTGCAACGTTTACAGCCGCCCCGAATGCCGTGACTGCTGGGCGCGTCTTTATTGCTCGGGCGGTTGCGCGGCAAACGCATATCATTCCACGGGAAGCGTCCGAGGCGTATACAAATACGGTTGTGAGCTTTTCAAGAAGAGAATGGAGTGCGCTATCATGCTTGAGATAGCTAAGACGCTTGACGCCGAGGAAGAATAATATTTCAATATTTTGAGAAAGGAGAGACCTATGAACACTCCAATATGTGATTTCGTCAACGAATACGTCAAAAAGGACAGAATGAGACTTCACATGCCGGGGCATAAGGGCGTCTCCTTTCTTGGCGTTGAGGGGAGAGATATAACCGAGATCGAGGGCGCGGACACGCTCTATCACGCCGACGGGATAATCGCGGAAAGTCAGAAAAACGCCGCGACTCTCTTCGGCGCGGCAAAGACTGTCTACAGCACCGACGGCTCGTCGCTCTGCATCAGGGCGATGATCTATCTTGCGGTGTTACAGGCAAAAAAAGAAGGGAAAAAGCCGCTTATCCTTGCGGCAAGGAACGCCCATAAGACCTTTCTGTCGGCGGTCGCGTTGCTTGACGTTTGCGTAGAATGGCTCTATCCTTTGGAGAGCGAGACCTTGATCTCCTGCTCCGTAAGCCGAGAGAAGCTTGACGAAGCACTTGAAAAAATGCCCGAAAAGCCCGTGGCACTATATATCACAAGCCCCGATTATCTTGGAATAGTGTCGGATATCGGAGGGCTTTCGGAAATTTGCAAAAAACACGGCGTTTTGCTTTTGGTTGACAACGCTCACGGAGCATATCTGAAATTTTTGCCCGAATCGAAGCACCCGATAGATTTGGGAGCGGATATTTGTTGCGATTCGGCGCATAAAACCCTTCCCGTGTTGACGGGCGGCGCGTATCTGCATATTTCAAAGACCGCGCCGAGTATTTTTGGCGAAATGGCAGACGCGGCTATGTCGCTTTTCGCGTCAACGAGTCCATCTTATCTAATTTTGCAGTCGCTTGATATGGCGAATCAATATATTTGCGACGGATATAGAGAAAAACTTGCCGATTTTGCAAAAAAGGTCGGTGAGATCAAAGAAAAGCTCGCGGAAAAGGGCTTTTCACTCGCGGGCGACGAGGAAATGAAGCTGACGATCGATGCGAAGAAATACGGCTATTACGGATACGAGATCGCCGAATATCTGTTTGAAAACGGCATCGTATGCGAGTTTTCGGATCCCGATTTCGTCGTGCTTATGCTTACGCCCGAAAATGACGGAGCGGACAGATTGCTTGATGTCCTCGATTCTCTTCCGAAAAAGGACGAGATACGCGAAAATGCGCCTCTGCCCGAAAAATGCAAGAGCGTGCTTTCCGTAAGAGAGGCTATCACGTCTCCCTCGGTCGAAATACCCGTGAGAGAGGCGAAGGGCAGAATACTCGCGTCGCCTTGCGTTTCCTGTCCCCCCGCGATACCGATCCTCGTTTGCGGAGAGCTGATAGACGAAAGAGCGATAGAATGCTTTGAGTATTACGGCGTTGAGAAATGCCGTGTCGTTGATGGAGACTGATATATGGAGTTTGGATTTTATTTGTCGGAGCAGATAAAAAAGCACCCCTATCTACAGCCGCAGGACGTGGCGAAGCTATGCTATCAGGCGGCGTTTGGCGCTGAGCATTTGTTGTCGGACGTTGCGGCGGCGAGGCGGTATCTTTATGCCGAGCTTGATTCGGTCGAGGCGTCTGAAGGAGAGCTTTTTGAAAACATATCCGAAGATATCTGCCGTGTGAATCTCGCGGTGTGGAAGGCGAGAGGTCTGCCTTACGAGACCTTGTTTGAGATCTTTCTCTCGTCTGTCGAGGCGCAAAAGGACGGCAAGACGGCGATGCAGCTCTATCTTGCCGAAGCCGAGAGGCTTGTCAACGCGGGCGCGTTTGATTTTTCCGTCGGGGAGTGGAAAGCCTTTATGGAAAAATATACCGATGCGGGAATGCCCGCCGTGCATCATAGCGGGGCTTACAGGGCGCACGAAAAGCCCTCTTACAGAATAGTGAAAAGAGAGCTTGTTGAAAAATATTAAAAAAACGCTATCGTAACGATAGCGTTTTTTTGATAGATATTATTCTTCTATTGAATATTTCTTCATAAACATCTTGTAGTTCTCGTTGAACTCCTCGCTGCCCGCCTTGACGCTGTGCAGATAGTTGTGCAGGTCAAGAGTATCGTGGAGCGACATCTCTATAAGACAGCCCGCGATATTCGAGCAATGGTCACTCACACGCTCGAGGTCGGTGAGTATATCCGAAAGAATGAAGCCGTGCTCGATAGTGCACAGATTCTTCTGTACTCGGATAACGTGCTGACGCTTGATCTGATCCTTGAGGTAGTCGACGACCTGCTCAAGGGGCTCGACGGTAACCGCTTTCTTGAGATCCTGATTGATGAAGGCTTCTTCGGTTATGGTTACTATCTCACCGACGGCTCCGTACATAGATCTCATCTCACGGGTAGCCGCGTCGGAGAAGGACATTTCCTTGTCCTTCATTTCTTCGGCGGACTCAACGATGTTGACAGAGTGGTCGGATATTCTCTCGAAGTCTCCTATCATATGAAGGAGCTTGGTGACCTCGTGGCTGTCCTCCTCTGACATACTTCTGGATGAAAGCTTTACGAGATAGGAGCCGAGAACGTCCTCGTAGATATCGACCTTGTCCTCTGCCTCGCGTATCTCCTGAGCGAGCTTTGCGTCGTATTTATCAAACAGGGAAAGAGCCTGAGCGAGAGGAGTTGTAGAAAGCTTTGCCATCTGACACGCAACCGCGCGGCAACGGTCGAGAGCGACCGAGGGGGTGTCGAGCAGACGCTCGTCGAGCATGCTCGTGTATTCGTCGCCCTTCTTGTCGTCGCCCTTGACGATAGCGCAGGCGAGCTTTTCGAGAAGCTTGGTAAAGGGCCACATAAGACCGACCGCCAGAATCTTGAATACCGTGTGTACGATAGCGATTCCGAAGGGATCGATGGTCGCCTCTGCCATTGTGAATATGTCGATAACGCCCGTCATATTGAGAATCCAGCCTACGAGATAGTACATAGAGAGCCAGAATGCAACGCCTATGATATTGAAGAAGAGGTGGACGACCGCCGTTCTCTTGCCGTTCTTGTTCGCGCCGAGAGAAGAGAGCATTGCGGTCACGCAAGTACCGATATTCTGACCGAGGACTATCGGGATAGCCATACCGAAGGAAAGACCGTCGGTTACGGACAGAGCCTGAAGGATACCGATAGACGCCGAGGAGGACTGTACGATAGCGGTAAGCACCGTACCTGCAAGCACGCCGACTATGGGGTTGTCGAATACGGTAAGGATCCTATGGAACTCGGGATCGGATTTAAGACCGCCGACCGCGCCCGACATCGTGCTCATACCTACCATAAGAACGGCAAATCCGAGAAGGATAGTTCCGAGGTCCTTGCGCTTGTCCTTCTTTGAGAACATAATGAAGGCGATACCGATAAGAGCCAATATAGGCATCCAGAAATCGGGTGTCAGATAATCGAGAAAGGCGATAGCGTTTGCCGTCTCCGCTCCGAGACTGTTAAGCGCGGTAAGCCACGCCGTAACGGCAGTACCCACGTTAGCGCCCATGATAACGCTGACGGCTTGCGAGAGAAGCATAGTTCCCGAGTTAACGAAGCCGACGACCATAACAGTGGTGGCTGAGGACGATTGAATTATCGCCGTAACTCCAAGACCCAGCAAAAATCCCTTAAGCTTACTTGATGTGAGATTGCCTAAAATGGTTTTGAGCTTTCGTCCCGCGCTCTTTTTCAGCGCGTTGCCCATTACGTCCATACCGTAAAGAAACAAGGCAAGGCCGCAGACAAGCTCAAGAATTTCAAAAAGTCCCATATAAATATCCTTTCATTTGATGAAATTACATATTTTCGCAAATTTCTACATTTTAATTGTATCATATTTTTTTGTCAAATTGTAAAGTAAAAGTTAGTTAAATGTAAATTTAAATTAAATAGTTGGTAAAACGATCAACGAAAAAGGAAGCAAGGGTAGGTCTTGCTTCCTTTTTGCGTATATTATATTTTCATACCGCGCTTATTTTTGAAATAGAAGGGAAGATAGGGCAGGGCGTGTATGAGAAGATAGATAAGATAAACGATGATCACCGATAGCCAATCGGGAGTTGCCGCGCCTATGGGCGCGAAGAAGAAGGAATTAAGCTTGAAGAACATATAGTCCGAGCCGATCCTTGAGAAATTGACCGCGTTCGCGACCACGGAGACCGAGAGAGCGGGGATAGCGGGCAGGAGAAGCTCCCACGCACGATTGACGTTTTTATAGGAGTGATAGCCCGATTTTAGCATTACGAGAGCGCAGAAAACTATCGCGCCGTGATAGAGGAAGGTGTGGAAGCCCGCAAAGGAAATGCAGGAATAGTTGCTCAGAATGTTTGCGGGATAAATGAAATTTATCGCGCCGCCGAGAAGGCCGAGCGTACAGACGTAGCCGCAGCCCGCGTATCTGGCTCTTCCCTTGCCCCATATAGCAAAGGGCATAGCGTACATAAATATACTGCAGGGATAGAGGGGAAGCACGCCGCCCCATTCAAAGCTGACCTTAGCTCCCGTATAGGTCTCCCAGATTATCTTGACGACCTCAAGGCAGGCGACGGTCGCCCATATTATCGCGAAGGTCACGCGGATCGTTTTCTCGCTTTTTCGGGAGATGAAAATTCCCAAGCCTATTACCGCGCAGAGCAGTATCGCGGCAAAGATTATATGCAAGGGGGTAAACATCGTACCCGCCAATTCGTGCGCGGGCGGAAGAAAGTCCTTGTGGGTAAAGAAGTTTTTGAAAAGCTCGATTAAGGTGTGCATTTCGGTCTCCTTGATTAAAAAGTCGTGTTTTGTCATAAAAATTATATTATTTACAGTATATAAAATCAAGGTATCCAAGGGATAATTAAGAATAATTAAGAAGTTTTGGAGGGAGGAGAAAAATGCCTTATTTTAACTATCACGCGACGGCAAAAAGGCTTATCAAGGAAGGAAAACTTACAGATTTTTATTTCACAAAGCGATATAACGCCATATCTCCCGCACTTGTGCTTGTTTTCGATGACTTTGAGCACCCTGTAATGCCGATAAGAGAGAAAAAATGGAGCGAATATCTGCAGCTTTTGCGTGAGAATGATTCAAGTCGTTATTTAAATTAAATTGTTAAGATATGCCGAAACGGCAAGAATTATCAAATATATAATCAACATATATTTTTTTCTGAATCTGTCAGATATATGTTCAAGGTCGTTTCTGTCAAAAAGAATATCAGAAATACAAAGTATTGCATATACTAGTATACCCACAAAAAGTGGGATCGATAGAACGTGATATTTTGTTGCCGCTTTAAAATTGAGATGAATGATAGCAACAAAGCCACGTGTCAAGCCGCATCCGAAACAGGGAAACCCGAAAATGTTTCGTATCGGGCATAAAGTGATGGGAAAGAATATTGTGATGAGGTAAAGAATAACGAAAAGGACAAGCCCTGCAAGCAAAGAGTGCAGGGCTTGTTTTTTTCTTTTCGATGAGCTTTTATATTTACGCCAAGGGTTGACCATAGCTGTCTCTGAATCCGCCTGAAAGGATAGCGATCAAGTCTATTATTGTTCCTATAAGGCAAAAACCGTATGTAAAAAGATGAAGAACACCGCTTCCAACTTTCCCTACATACATTCTGTGGAATCCTGCGAGTCCAAAGAATCCAAGAATGCAAAGGATAAGAGTAACCGTCTTGCTCTTTCTCGGGGGCAGGCCGACACCCATATTTATGTTTGTGTTGGCATTTGTATTTACACTATCGTTCGTGTTTGTGATGTTGATAGTGGGAGTTGCGTTGTTAGTTTGCTGTTTTGCTTCGTCGATGACGTTTCCAAGATCCTCTTTACAATACATGCGGCCTTTCACTTCAACCAGACAATCCTTGCAGAACGGCTTTCCGCAATAAGCGCACATTCCGTCCGCTTCGCGCTCGGGATGATTTGTGCATTTCATTTTTTTGTTTCTCCTTTTTCTTCCTTTTTTTGATTTTCTTCCAAGAAATCTTTTGCTTTAAAAAATGCAGTCCTTGCCACAAAAAGAAAACAAATACCAACAAGAACACAACTTATAAAGCCACCGATAATGAGAACAGGGATCATATTTGAAAAATTAAGATTTTTAAAATCAAACAACTCCGTATTCAAAGATCCCATCAAAATTGCTATGGTGACGGTAAATAAAAGACACACGACAGCAAGAATGATTAAAGATACAAATTGAGTAAACAAGGGTTTATTCTTCATTTTCTGCCTCCTTTTCGTTAATTCTGTTTTGGAATTATTTATATTATAATTCCATTTTGGAATTTTGTCAAGCCTTTTTGGAGATATAATTCTAAAAAAGAACTAAAAAGGACAAAATTTTATGAAAATTCGCAAGCAAGAATACGGAAATGCTAATATGGTTGGCAAAAATATCGAGCGGCTCAGAAAAGATAAGGGGATAAAACAAAAGGATTTCATCGCACGGATTCAGGTCATGGGCTGTGATATGAATCCTACCAGCTATTCAAAGCTCGAAGGGCAGGTCAGAAGCGCCACCGATAGAGAGATATACACCATAGCTAAAGTTTTAGGCGTGAAGATGGAAGAGCTTTTTGATGTGGAAGAACTGTAAGCAGAGTTACAAGGTGCTTTGCATACCACCTATCCTTGTTATCCCTGACAGTATGAGCAAAGGCGCTTGTGGCAAAAATTTTCACAAGCGCCTTGCGTGATCGGATGTCCGTAATATACTAAATAGTGATGTCGCGGCGTTGCGCAGTGATGTTATGGCTTCGCCATAGTGATGTATTGTGCCTTTGGCGCAAAGTGATGTGATGTTTGCCCACTTCGCCGCAAGGCGAAACATCACTCACGCAGTGAACATCACTGCCAACGGCAACATCTCTTGCCCGCAAGGGCAAACATCGTTCAAAAAAGCCTATCACTTTCGTGATAGGCTTTTTTGTGTGTTTGGTGACCGAAATAGATGACATGGTATTTTATAGTGTTTTAGTATCAAAAAATCGCATAAAAAGATTGACAAGATGTGTGTTTTATGATATAATGAGATTGCCAAACTAATCGAATATTGCAAAGTAGGTATAATTTTCTTTTTGGTAAAGTATACCCTTTCTAGTCACGTAAAGGTTTGAATTTGATAAAATGCAAATTCCGGCTTTTGCGTGAGGTTATACCCATTTTGCAATTGATTAGTTTGGCGACTATCGGAGTTTGCGTTTTTGTGCGCTTGCTACGGTAGGCGCACTTTTTTATTTTTATTATTTTTTAGGAGGTCATGATTATGTATGACAACATTGGCAAAAAAATCAAAGGGTTAGCAAAGGCAATATTTATTGCGCAAGGGATTTCTATGGCAATAACAGGAATTGTCCTTATGTGTATTGATGAGGACTTAATATTATATGGTATTTTGACCTTAATACTCGGTCCCATTTTGGCTTGGATATCTTCTTGGTTGCTTTACGGATTTGGTGAATTAATAGATAAAGTTAGTGATATTGAGCAAAACACACGCGGTGAAACTAATGAATCGCCATCAACTTTGAAGACGAAGAAAGAAACAGCAGCCCCCTCGCTTAAAGAAACTGTAATAAAGAAATGTGATTTTTGCGGAAAAGAAAATGCTAACGGCGCACATTGTAAGATAGTTGATGATCTTGGTACACGTTTCAGAGATTTGTGTTGCGACTGCATTGAAGAAAACAAAGCTAATATATCAATCGAATAAAACTAGATTTAACGAAAAAACGACCGCTGTGGAATGAAGTCCATAGCGGTCGTTTTTTGTATAGCGGGTGGCATTCTCCCGCCGTTTCATTTTCCTAAATATCTTTCATCACGGCGGCAGCAAGCCATCTATAATAATCCTCTAACAGCTTTTTATTCTTATCAAAATCAAGCATTTCTATCTTTTTCTCGTTGATCTCATACGCCTTTTTAATAATATCGTAAGCGTATTGCTCGTCCTCGTTTTTTGGGGGATTTTCGAGAAAGTGTAGTTTACATTTGATGAGGGTGAGTTTTACTTGATAGTATGGTAATAAATTTTGGGTTGACATTTCCGCTCTCCTTTCGGGTGGTAAACACATTATACCGAAAGAAAGGGGAAAGTCCAGAAAAGTTTTTGAAAATTATTTGTTAGGTTTATTATAACATAAAACCTCTTACTTTTCAACCTTTATAATAAAAAATGCTTTTCGCTGAAGCGAAAAGCTACCTCACTTATTACTTCTTACCTTTTACTTATTACTTCCCAAAAAATCCTGCCGTTTTAGGTAAGAGTGAAGAGGTAAGAGGTAAAAAGTAAAAATCCCGCACTTTCGTGCAGGATTTTTTGGCTGGGGCACAGGGATTCGAACCCCGGTAATGTCAGAGTCAGAGTCTGATGCCTTACCGCTTGGCGATGCCCCAATATTACAACGTTGTGTATTATATCACACACAAATCGTTTTGTCAAGGTTTTTTTCAATTTTTTTCATTTTTTTATTTTTCTTTCAAAAAGCCCGCATTTATTACACTCTTTATCTTAATATTTCTCGCTTCACCGCACCTTATTCTTCTTTTATCAAGTATTTTCACCTTTTGCGGATAACACGAATATGATATAGTAAAACCGAAAAGGAAAAGGTGTATATGGCAATAAAAATTTATATCGACCAAGGGCATAATCCGTTCAATCCCAATGCGGGAGCTGAGGGTAACGGTCTACGTGAACAGGATCTCGTTTACAGAATAGGAATCGAGCTTGCAGAAAGACTCAGAAGCAACGGTAATTTTGACGTACGGCTTTCAAGACCGACGCCAGATACGCAAGTCGGAACGTCCAATACCTCATCTCTCAGAGCGAGAGTGGACGACGCTAATTCTTGGGGTGCGGACTATTTTATAAGCTTACACACAAACGCTTCAAATATATCCTCCGCCAGCGGAAGCGAAGCCTTTGCGTACAGCGAGCCGTCAAGTGCGTTTTCACTCGGAGAGGATATATTAGAGCGTCTCAGCCAAACGACAGGTCTGCGTAACCGCGGAATGTTCGTCCGTCCCGGTCTTTACGTACTGAGAAAAACAGCAATGCCCGCGATACTTTTGGAGCTTGGGTTTATAACCAATCCGAATGACGCTTCGCTTATGCTCAATTCTCCGGAACTCTTCGCCGAGGGAATATATCAAGGAATCGTTG
>JAZSJO010000166.1:0-5927 GCA_045534365.1 Eubacteriales bacterium | reverse complement strand
CGTTTATTTTCGTAGGGGACGGCGCCCTCGGCGTCCGGCGTGGCATACGTTTTTGGTAAGCCTTTGTAACGAAAGGGAAAACCCCCACTTGTGTGTTTTCCCTCTTTCGGCTTCGCCGAAATTCACCCTTTCGTGGCGCTTTGGAAGGATAAGGGGTATTTCGCCCTCTGCGGAGGGCGACCGCCGTTCGCGACGGCTTCGACAAGCCTTTGAAAAGGCTTGAGCGAAACTTTCAAAAAAGGCACCGCCAACAATTCAACAAATCAAAATTTGAAATCGTACGTATTTTGTTCTGGGCTTTATCTTATTATAATTTTATTTTCACTTCCCGAAAAATTCGTGATGATAAATCTGCCCTTGAGTCTTGTGAATCTGCGCGCGAATTTTCCAAGCGGCTTGCTTATTTTAGCGATAAAGGCGTCAAGCTCCTCGCTCATATCGTCAACGTCACCCGTGACGGCGAAAAGCTCGGTCATAAAGGGCGCGCCAAAGCCGACGTCGCCGTCGTCAGTATATCCGAGGACGAGGATTATTCTGTCGTTGATTATGTCGTCTATAGCCTCGGCGGCTTGCTCGTGAGTTATGGGGCGTTCACCCGTAACGTTAGCTATCTGTCCGACCGAAATAAGACAGCCCTCGTCGCTCACCGTGACGGTCACGGGCATATTTGGCTGATCTTTATTTGGATATACAAGCTCGTTGAAGTTGTTCCCGCGGTCGTCGGTGTCGTACGTTATCCTCAATTCAAGCAGAGGATAGCGTTTTTTCAGATACTCTGTTCTGCCGTCTATATTCATTTTCAAAGTCCTTTCGATTGAAGATACCTTTCGTAATAGAAAAGATACTGTTGGGCTATTCCTGCGTATTCACCGAGACTTGAGGGCTCAAAATCCTCGTCGAAATACTTTGCCATTACCTTTTTTATCCACACGTCAACGGGAAATGTGTCGAGCTTGGAAAATCCGAAGAGAAGGGCGCAGGAAGCCACCTTCGGCCCTATTCCCTTGACTGAACAGAGCGATTTTATAGCGCTTTCGGTGTCGAGAGCTGCGATTTTTGACAGATCAAGCTCTCCGCTTGCGACCTTTTGCGCCGCGTCGAATATGTATTTGGCTCTGAAGCCCGTTTTAAGCTCCGCAAGTCCCGAAATGCCAAGCTCAAGCAGACTTTCGGGCGTCGGAAAGCTGTAAAAATGCCCCTCGGCGCTTCTGTGCGCTTCCGCGATATGCGTATCCATACCCGAAACGTCCACGGGAGAGCCGCACTCTCGCGAGAGAGCCGCGATAAGCTTTTTGATTCTGGGAATGTTGTTGTTCTGCGAGATTATAAACGAGCAGACAGCCTCCCACCCGTCCTGCTTCAGTATTCTGATGCCCGACGAGCGCGCGACCGCGTCCGAAAGCGAAGGATTGTCGGAGATCGAGAGGATATTTCGGTTTATCTCTCCGTAATCACGGTCAAGCCCGAGATAAGTTTTCCATATTTCTTCGTATTCGTTCAGGGCGCAGTTATATACGTAAAGAGTGTCGCCGTCCTGCGCGACGGAAATATATTTCCCGTGAGCACAGCCCGCAAATTCCTTTTCGTGCGCGGTGTCGCTGACGGGATCGAATCTGAAGCACTGCCCACAGTCAAAGACGCGTGACACGTCGAAAAGCTCAACGCCGTCAAGTCTGACCACGGACAGACCGTTTTCGACAAGCTCGCTTGCGCCGGGTTTTGTATATATCATAAATTTGACTCTCCGTGTTTATAAAATATACTTGAATTAACACAAAATTTGTGATAAAATAATTATATATTAATTATAACAGTATCTACGGCTATTTTCAAGAATAAAATGTAACTTTTGAGGAGAGAAAAATATGGAGCAGATATATACTATACCCGTCAACGAGGCGTTTGAGGCATCTGCCGCGGACAAAAGCTGCGGTTGCCCCTTTTGTTCGCTTTATAATAAGCTGGAGAACGACGAGCTTGACCTGATACTCGGCGCGTCGATGATGGAGCCCGACGTACGCATCAAGACCAACAAAACGGGCTTTTGCCGCACTCATTACGATATGATGTTCGTCAAAAAAAACCGTCTGGGTATGGCTCTGACGCTTGAAAGTCACCTCGATCAATTAAAAAAAGAGCTGAAGGACACGGGACTTGGCGGCGGCATGGGAAATAAGCCTATCAAGAGGATAGAGGAGCTTGAGCAGTCCTGCTACGTTTGCGGGCGCATAGAATTCAATTTTCAGCATATGATAGAAACGGCGGTGCTTCTCTGGAACACCGACGAGGATTTTCCCAAAAATCTTCAGGCGCAGCCCTATTTCTGCCTGCCTCACTATAAGCTGTTTTTGAAATACGCGCAGTCAAGACTCCCAAAGAAGAGAATGCAGGAGTTTGCAAAGCAGGTGGAGGAGATCGAGGAAAGGTATCTTGACGAGCTTTCGGGGGACGTAAGCTGGTTTTGCAAGAAGTTCGATTACAGATACGACGAGGAGCCCTGGTATAATTCCAAGGACGCGGTGGAGCGCTCGATGAAATTTTTGCGCTCGGATATCCACAAGGACGAAAAAAAGAGATAAGGAAGCAGAGAGATGATAGATTTACTTGACCTGCATAAGCAGTTTATCCTTACGCATCTTCGCGAGGGCGACGTTTGCGTCGATTTTACAATGGGAAACGGTCACGACACCGAATTTTTGTCAAAGACCGTGGGAGAGAGAGGTCACGTTTACGCCTTTGATATTCAACAGTCGGCGGTCGATTCCACCGCAAAAAATCTTAAGGCGGCAGGCTGTCCCGAAAACTATACGCTTATCTGTGACTCGCACCACAACGTAAAGAATTACGTAAAAGAGCCTATCAAGGCGGGAATGTTTAATCTTGGTTGGCTTCCAGGCGGAGATAAGACCATAACCACTATGCGCGAGACCACTATGCCCGCGATCGAAGCGGCTATCGAGCTTCTTGATAAAGACGGAATACTCAATATCGCGGTCTATCCCGGTCACCCCGAGGGAGACGCAGAGGGCAGAATGATAGAGGAATATCTGTCGGGTATCAGCCGCTTCAAGGTCTGCGCCACGAAGGTGAAAATAGTCAATTCGGAAACCTCGCCCTATTTCTTTATGATAGAGACAAAGGCGTAAAGGAGTGCGTATGAAATTCAGATTGAAACCCATAACGGCGCTCGTTCTCGCCGCGGCGCTGCTCGTTTCAGCTCTTACGCTGGCCTTCTCACTTGCCTTTTGCGACGGTGACGGAGAGAGAGAGGACGAGAGCGAAACGATCGAAAGGCAGGATGACGGATATATGACCACCATCAACGATTATACCTATAAGATCGATATCTCCGCATACGCAGACGCGCTCAATACCACCGACGGCAAGTATCTTATCCTTGCAAACAAGACCTATCTTATCGGCGAGGATCATATTCCCGAGAGCATCGTGAAGCTTGATCCCGATTATACCTTCAACGGCAAGGAGATAAGCCTTGTGGAATATACCGCGCAGGCGGTGATGGCGCTTGTGGAGGAGATGAGAGCGCACGGCATCGACGACGTTTATGTGACCAGCGGTTACAGAGATTACGAGTATCAGATGTCGCTCTATAACAGATATTTCAATAACGAAAAGGAAAAGCACCCCACCTGGAGCGACGAGCAGATAAAGGCGGAGGTCTTGACCTATTCGGCGTATCCCGGCACGAGCGAGCATCAGACGGGGCTCTGCGTTGACCTTATGACGACCGAGATGCAGGGGCTTTGGAATTTTGGAAGCGAGACTCCCGACAATCCCTACGACAAAGGCTTTGCCGAGACTGCGGCGTTCGAGTGGCTTAAGGATAACGCCCATAAATTCGGATTTATCCTTCGCTATCCCGCTGATAAGACCGATATCACGGGCTATTCGTACGAGTCGTGGCACTACCGCTTCGTCGGTATCGACGCGGCGACCGAGATATATAATGCGTGCGTGACGCTTGAAGAATATCTGGGTAAATGATAAAGATGATAAAACGATAAAAAACACGATGCGTCGAGCGCATCGTGTTTTTGCGTTGTGATTTATTTACTTTCTTCGTCGTTGTCAGGGTCTTCGTCGGATTCCCCTTCGTCGCTCGATTTGACATCGGTTGTCCCTTCTTCGCCTGCCAGAGCCTCGATCTCCGCTATAGCCTCTGCCTCTGCGCGAAGCTCCTCTTGCTCGAGTCTTTCAGCCTCGGCCTCAAGGCGCGCGCGCTTTTCTTCCTCTGCCGCGCGGTTTTCCTCAATGCTCTTTTGCTTCTTTGCCTCGGCAATAGCCTCGATCTCCTCCATAGTGGGAGCGTCGGCTTTCATGATCGCGGTGAACTGATCGCCGTCCATTACCTCGTTCTTGACGAGGAACTTGGCGATGAAGTGGAGCTTATCGATATCCTTGCTGAGGATATTCTTCGTGGTCTCGTATGCGCCCGATATGATAGCGTGTATCTCGCTGTCGATCTTTGCCGCTATCTCCTCGGAATAATCCTGAGATGAAGAGAAGTCACGTCCCAAGAAGACCTCGCCCTGATTCGTTCCGAAAGAACGTGGCCCGAGAAGCGAGGACATACCGAGCCTCGTTATCATCTTCTTGGCTATCTTGGTAGCGCGCTCGATGTCGTTTGAAGCGCCGCCCGAAACGTCGCCGTTGATTATCTCCTCTGCGGCGCGACCTCCAAGCAGCATACTTATCTGATTGATAAGCTCACTCTTGTATTCGCTGTATTTGTCCTCCTTGGGAGGATTGAGCGTGTAACCCAATGCTCTTCCGCTGGGGATGATGGATATCTGCTGAACGGGGTCAAGATCGAGATGGTATGCCACCATAGCGTGACCTGCCTCGTGATACGCGGTGTTGAGCTTTTCCTCTTCCTTCATCACTCTTGCCTTCTTCTTGGGACCTGCTATTATACGGATGAACGCGTCGGAGATATCCTCCATGCCGATAAGGCTCTTGTTGCGTCTCGTAGCCAGAAGAGCGGCTTCGTTGAGAAGGTTAGCAAGGTCGGCACCCGTAAAGCCGACGGTCGTTCTTGCGACCTCCTTGAGGTCGACGGAGGGTTCGAGAGGCTTGTTGCGCGAGTGCACCTTCAATATCTCAACTCGACCGTTGATGTCGGGATAATTTACCGTTATCTGTCTGTCGAAACGACCGGGACGCAGAAGCGCGGGGTCGAGAATGTCGGGACGGTTGGTCGCGGCGATAACTATGATTCCGTCGTGAGAGCCAAATCCGTCCATTTCAACGAGAAGCTGGTTGAGCGTCTGTTCACGCTCGTCGTGACCTCCGCCAAGACCTGCGCCTCTGTGACGGCCTACCGCGTCTATCTCGTCTATGAAGATTATTGCCGCAGGCGTCTTTCTCGCGTTGTCGAAAAGGTCACGTACACGCGACGCGCCGACACCGACGTACATTTCAACGAAATCGGAACCCGAGATAGAGAAGAAGGGAACACCTGCTTCTCCCGCTACCGCCTTTGCAAGCAGACTCTTACCCGTACCGGGAGGGCCTACTAAAAGTACACCGTGGGGTATTTTTGCGCCGAGACGGGCAAATCTTGCGGGGTTTTTAAGAAATTCGACTACCTCTTCAAGCTCTTCCTTTTCTTCATCTGCTCCCGCAACGTCGGCAAAGGTAACTCTGTCCTTGTCGGAGGGAGTTGCCATTTTAGCTCTTGCTTTACTGAAGCTGTTCATCTTGCCGCCACCGCCGCCGCTTATCTGACGCGTCATAATGACGTACATTACGATTATAAGAACCACGATAAGCAGAGTTGGCAGATATGCGAGCCAGCCCGCGTATTCCGTAGGAGCTACGTATTCGCCCGCAAGCGTTCCTGCGGCTATCTGCGCCTCGATGTCGTCTCCAAGGTCTGCGTGGAAGATGAGGTGGGATCGTAGCCA
>JAZSJO010000132.1:0-4376 GCA_045534365.1 Eubacteriales bacterium | reverse complement strand
GCCGGCGAGCTTGGCTTCAAGGGCTCCAGAAAGAGTACGCCTTTCGCAGCTCAGTCCGCTTCCGAAGCCGCTGCAAAGGCTGCTGTTGAGCACGGCCTTAAAGTCGGAGGCCAAGCGGTCTTAGGAAGACAATACTAATGGCCAACCCCTTGGCTCACAGAACGACATGGCTACGATCCGACTTGCCGGCGAGCTTGGCTTCAAGGGCTCCAGAAAGAGTACGCCCTTCGCAGCTCAGTCCGCTTCCGAAACCGCTGCAAAGGCTGCTGTTGAGCACGGCCTTAAGTCGGTTGAAGTATACGTTAAGGGTCCCGGTTCGGGACGTGAATCCGCAATCCGTGCGCTTGAGACAGTAGGTCTTCAGATAACCCTTATCAAGGACGTTACTCCTATTCCTCACAACGGATGCAGACCGCCTAAGCGCAGACGCGTATAATTTTAAAGGAGGTATTAGACATGGCAAGATATACAGGACCCGCATGCAAGCTCTGCCGCAGAGAAGGTAAGAAGCTTTACCTTAAGGGTGAGAGATGCACAAGCGGCAAGTGCGCACTCGACCGTAGAAGCACAGCTCCCGGTCAGCACGGCGCAGCAAAGAAGAAGATGGGTGAGTACGGTGTTCAGCTTCGTGAGAAGCAGGCAACCAGAAGATATTACGGCGTTCTTGAGAAGCAGTTCAAGAACTATTATGCAGAGGCAGAGCGCAAAGAGGGTATGACCGGTGAGAACCTTCTCATCCTTCTTGAGAGACGTCTCGACAATACCGTATACAGAATGGGCCTTGCAGAGTCTCACAGAGAAGCACGTCAGCTCGTTCTCCACGCACACTTTACACTCAATGGCAAGAAGGTAAACATCCCCTCTATCCTTGTAAAGCCCGGTGACGTCATTTCCGTTAAGGAATCGAGCCGCGACAGCGCAAAGATAAAGGCACTTGCTGAAGCACTTGAGAGCAAGACTGCTCCGAAGTGGCTTGACGTTGATAAGACCAATCTTACGGCAAAGGTTGTATCCCTCCCCGCAAGAGAAGATATCGACTTCGAATTCAACGAACAGCTTATCGTCGAGCTCTACTCCAAGTAATACCGCGTAAAATTCGGACGCTGGCGGTATTACTTGCCGCGTAGCATCCGCGACCCAAAGCAAAAGTATGCTTTCACAAAAATTTTTAGGAGGTTTTATTTGGAATGATTGAGATAGAGAAGCCCAATATTACTACCGCTGAAATGAGCGAAGACGGTTCGTTTGGAACCTTCGTTGTTGAGCCTCTTGAAAGAGGATTCGGCACCACTCTTGGAAATTCTCTTCGCAGAGTACTTCTCAGCTCTCTGCCCGGAGTAGCGGTAACAAATATCAAGATCGACGGAGTTCTTCACGAGTTTTCCACGATTCCCGGAGTTACCGAGGACGTTACGGAGATAGTTCTTAACGTAAAGGGTATCACCGCAAAGCTTCATTGTCAGGGTCCCAAGACCGTCTTCATCGACGTTATGGGCGAGCATGAGGTAACTGCAGGTGACATCAAGCAGGATTCCGATATCGAGATACTCAACCCCGAGCATCACATCGCAACCGTTGCAGAGAACGAAAGATTCTATATGGAGCTTACCTTCAACTGCGACAGAGGTTACGTTTCTCAGGAGCGCAACAAGCAGCTTCACAGTGATATGATGGGTATGAATTCCGCAATGCCGATCAACACCATCTACACAGACTCGATCTACACGCCTGTGTATAAGGTAAATTATACGGTTGAAAGCACCCGCTCGGGTAGCAATACCGATCTTGACAAGCTCACGATCGACGTACTTACCGACGGCACGATTTCGGCCAAAGAGGCGGTTTCCCTCGGAGCCAAGATTCTCAATGAGCATCTCAACTTGTTTGTAGATCTTTCGGATGATGCAAAGAAGACGGAGATAATGGTTGAGAGAGAAGAGACCATCAAGGAGAAAGTCCTTGAGATGACCATTGAGGAACTTGACATGTCTGTTCGTTCTTTCAATTGCTTGAAGAGAGCAGGCATTGATACAGTTGAAGATCTTACAAATCGCACCGAAGAGGATATGATCAAGGTGAGAAACCTTGGTAAGAAATCGCTTGACGAAGTTATTCAGAAGCTCCACTCGCTTGGTCTTGACCTTAAGCGTGAAGAGGAGTAATATTAAATTTAAGCAGAAGGAGGGAAATAGAAATGCCCGGAACCAGAAAACTTGGCAGACCTACCGCTCACAGAAAAGCAATGCTTCGCGGAATGGTTACCCTGCTGCTTGAGAACGGACAGGTTGAGACAACTCTCACCAGAGCGAAAGAGGTTCGTTCCATCGCAGAAAAAATGATCACACTTGGCAAGAAGAATACACTTGCAAGCCGCAGAGCTGCTCTTGCATACATCACCAAGGAGGACGTTGTAACAAAGTTGTTCAGCGAGATCGCTCCAAAGTACGCAGAGAGACAGGGCGGATATACTCAGATATTCAAGATCGGCGCTCGCCGCGGCGACGCTGCTGAAATGGCAATCGTTCGTCTTATCGACGAGGAAGCTAAGGCAGAGTAATTGAATAGACCGAGAAATTGGGGAAGAAGCAAAAATGCTTCTTCCCCTGATCGTTTTTATAAATAGTTAAAAACCGTATTGACATATAAGTTGATTTGTGATATTATAATTAGTGGCGACATCTTTGAGTAAAATACAAATATGTCGTTTTATTTTTTGCAGATCTTAATTTTTGATAGAAGGAGGAAAAGAAATGACAGAGTTCGAGAAAGATCAATTTGAGAACGAAGAAGCCTTTGATACCGTGGAAGAAATGCTCGAAGAATTGATGGAAGATCGATTTGACGAGCTTGTGCAGATGCTCGATGACCGACGGTTTTCGGATTTTGCGCGTTCGTTGGCGGAATTGAACCCCGTTGACGCCGCTGATTTCTTTTCCGAGCTTGATGTTAAAAGGATTCCCGCAGTGTTCAAGCTTCTGAAGAAGGACGTGGCGGCGGACGTATTTGCCGAGCTTGATGCGGATATACAGAAGCGAATAGTCGAGGCAATGACCGACAAGGAGCTTTCCTTTATCATAGAGGAATTGGCTCTTGACGACGCGGTCGACGCGTTGAGCGAGCTTCCCGCGAACATCGTTACCAGAGTATTGAAGGGCGTTACCGCAGAGACGAGAGCTGCCATAAACAGATTTTTGGCTTATCCCGAGGATAGCGCGGGAAGCGTGATGACCGCGGAGTTTATCAGCCTGCGCTCACAGATGACCGTGGCTCAGGCTATAGACTATATCCGTAAGACGGGTATAGATAAGGAAACGGTATATAACGCATACGTTACCGATGCAAGAAGAGTCTTGCAGGGAACAGTATCCTTCAAGGAGCTTCTTTTCGCAAAGGGAGACGTTCTCATCGGAGACATAATGGCTGAAGAGCCTATCTTTGCAACAACCGCCGACGACAAGGAGTTCGTTGCGGATACTATCGCAAAATACGGCCTTTTGGCTCTTCCTATAGTTGATAAGGAAATGCGACTTGTGGGTATCGTTACCGTCGACGACGCGATCGACGTTATTAACGAGGAGGCGACCGAGGATATCGAAAAAATGGCGGCTATGTCTCCTACCGACAAGCCCTATATGAAAACGGGTGTTTTGGAGACCTGGAGAAAGAGATTCCCTTGGCTTCTTATAATCATGGTGTCCGCAATATTTACGGGTACTATAATAACTCACTATGAAAACGCGCTCGGCACTTACGCCATACTCACCGCTTTCGTTCCCATGCTCATGAACACGGGCGGTAACGCAGGAAGCCAGGCGTCTGTTGCGATAATCCGTGCGCTCTCGCTCGACGAAGTTGAGATGAAGGATGTCTTCCGTGTTATGTGGAAGGAATTTCGAGTATCGCTTCTCTGCGGTGCTTGTGTCTCGGTTGCTTGTTTTATAAAAACTATCGCTATAGATTTTATGTTCAACTTCACATGGGAAAACATAGAGATCGCTCTTATCGTAAGCGCCACGGTGCTTACAGCAATAGTTATCGCAAAACTCATCGGAGCATTTCTTCCTATCGGCGCTAAGCGCATCGGACTTGACCCTGCCATAATGGCGACCCCTCTTATCGCAACTATCGTCGACACTCTCACTCTTCTCGTCTATTTCTCAATAGCATCGCAAGTTCTCGGCTTTTAGTTAGTTAGTTACCTTTTTTGTAAAAAAGGTAACCCAAAAAACTTTCAAGAAAAAAGTTTATCGAAGGGATATAATCTATCCCTTCGATTTTTATTCCATATATAAAAGACACCCCAAAAAACTTTCAAGAAAAAAGTTTATCGAAGGAATATAATCTATCCCTTCGATTTTTGTAACGAAAACGGCATA
>JAZSJO010000162.1:0-10544 GCA_045534365.1 Eubacteriales bacterium | reverse complement strand
CCCGCAGGACCGCCGCCGATAATTACAAGTTCTTTCGTTAACATATCCTTATCCTCCTTATTTTGTTCTTCCATAGACCATTACCGAATCGCCGCCCGATTTGGTCACGCTCTCAAAGTCAACGTTTCTCTCTTTTGCTATAAGCTCCATTACGTAAGGACCGCAGAAGCCGCCCTGACAACGTCCCATACCCGAACGGGTACGTCTCTTAACGCCGTCGATGTCTCTTGCGGGGGGATTGGAGCGGATAGCGTCGAGTATCTCGCCCTCGCTTACTCCCTCGCAGCGACAGATTATGCGACCGTAGGAGGCGTCTTTCTTTATCATTTCGTTCTTTTCCTCGATGCTTGCCTCGCGGAAGTGGTGCTTGGGCTCACGGATAGGATCGAAATCATTTCTTTCGCAAAGCTCAAGACCGATGCTTGCGAGAATATCTCTGACGTACTCCGCGATCGCGGGAGCAGAGGTAAGACCGGGGGACTCGATTCCCGCCACGTTTACGAAATTTTCAACGTTTGAGTTGATAATAAAATCGCCAGTGCTTCCAACGGCGCGCAGACCGCAGAAGGAGGTGATAGACTTACCGCCGACGGGAACGCCGCCCTCAATATTCTCACCGCACTCCTTGATGACCTTCGCAAGTCCCTCGGGGGTGGTAGACTTATCCTCCTTGTCCTCCATATCGTAAGAGGTAGGACCGAGAAGCAGATTTCCGTCCACCGTGGGAGAAACGAGGATTCCCTTACCCATCTTTGAGGGGGTACGGAAGATAGTATGCTTTACGATGCCGCCGCACTCTCTGTCGAGAAGAATATACTCACCGCGACGTGGGTGAACGGTGAAGCTATCGTCACCTACCATTTTGGCTATCTTATCGGAATAAACGCCTGCCGCATTGACCACGTATTTTGCGGTGACCGTCTCACCGTCAGCGCTCTTAACGACGTACTTGCCGTCCACTCTTTCGATGCTCGCGACCTCAAAGCCGACCTTCAGCTCCGCGCCGTTATCCATAGCGTTACCTATCGACGCGATGCAAAGCTCGTAGGGGCAGACGATAGCACCCGTGGGAGCGTAAAGCGCGCAGGTCGCGTTATCCGAAATATTAGGCTCAAGCGCCTTCAATTCGTCCTTTTCAACGAGACGAACGCCCTCGACGCCGTTCTTTATTCCTCTTTCAACGAGAGCTTCTACATTTACTCTGTCCTCGTCCGAAAAGCCGATAACGAGAGAGCCGTTTTTCTGATATTTGACGCCAAGCTCCTCGCAGACCTTTTCCATCATTTTTGAACCGCGCACGTTCAAAAACGCCTTAAGGCTTCCCTCCTTTGCGTCAAAGCCCGCGTGGACTATCGCCGAGTTTGCCTTGGTCGCGCCCATAGCAACGTCGTTTTCCTTCTCAAGTATGCAGATGCCGAGCTTATATCTTGACAGCTCTCTCGCGATCATACCGCCTACAACGCCGCCGCCTATCACTACTACGTCGTACATCACAAATCTCCTTTTATGACTGAATTTTACTAAAAAACTAAAAAGACGCAACAAAACGAAAAGCACCCCTTAAAGACTGCTTCCCGTCCGACACGTCTCCCGATCACTGTATCATTATAAATTATAGTTTATATTTTTATGTTTGTCAAGAGCATTTTAAAATTTACCAGAAAAATTCAATTTAAAACATTTTTCCTAAAACCTATTGACAAAATTATATTTTTACTGTATAATACTTAAGTCGCGGTAATAGCGATAAGCGGATATGCGTATTGCCCGCCTCGGAGACCTCACTCCGTGTAAAAATTAAAGGACAAAACGTAATAGCAAGAGTGACTTCTTCACTATTCACTCTTACCTATTACCTCATATGCGGGTATGGCGGAATTGGCAGACGCGCTAGATTCAGGTTCTAGTGAGGTTACCTTCGTGCAGGTTCAAGTCCTGTTACCCGCACCAAAAATCAAAATGGGCTGAGTCAAAAGCTTTTCAAAAAGCAAATGGCTCAGCCCATTTTCGTATATTTTACTTTTCCTTCGCCAGATCGTACTTTTTTACTCTTACGAAAAGTGATTTGAAGGCTTTGTAATTGAAGGGTATCAAGGGATAAAGATAACTTCTCTTGCCGTTTACGGTCTGATTGCTTGCTATAAGCGCTATCGTCAATATCGTGCCTCCGATAAAGCCCCAAAGGTTGAATATTGCCGTCAGGACAAGGAGGATTATTCTCATAAATTTGAATGCGTAGCCCAGCTCGTAGCTTCTTTGGGTAAAGTTTGCTATCGCCACGAAAGCCATATAGAGAATGACCTCGGGTATAAGCCAACCTATGCTTACCGCAAAGTCACCGAGTATAAGTCCGCCCACCACCGAAAGCGAATTTGAAAGCATATTCGGGGTGTTGAGCGACGCCATTCGCAAGCCGTCAATTATAAATTCCGTCAAGAGAAGCTGCGCGATAAGCGGCAATCGTCCCATTTCCTGCGGTATGATAAAATCAAGCCAATTGGGAACGAATTGCGGATTCTTTACGAGCAGAAACCACAACGGCACCAGAAAAAGCGCCAGAAAGAAGACCGCGTGGCGAACGATCCTGATATAAGTTCCCGTAAGAGGCGGAAAATAAAAATCGTTGGTCTCCTGCATAAAATCGAATATCGTGGTAGGCATCACCATAGCCTCGGGCGAATTATCGCACAGAATTATAACGCTTCCCTCCAAAAGCTGCGCCGCCGCGCTGTCGGGACGCTCGGTGTATCTTATCTTCGGGAAGGGATTATACCATTTTTTCTTGATGAGACACTCGGCTAAGGATTCGTGGCCTAAAGTCAGAGAATCGGTCATGATATTCTTCAGCTTTTTCTTCAGATCGTCGACGTAATCAAGGTCTGCTCTGTCCTTCATATAGCAGACGACAATATCGGTCTTTGACGAGCCGCCTACCGTAAGATAGCTCATAGTCAGCTGAGGATTGCGTATGCGGCGGCGGATAAGCGCTGTGTTGAATATCAGCGTCTCAACGAAGCCGTCACGCGCGCCTCGCATCACCTTGTCGCCCTCAGGCTCTCCCGTCTCTCTCGCGGGATAGGTGCGAGCGTCTATGATTATCGCGAATTCACCGAAGGTTGTGCCAAGCGCCAACGTCGCTCCCGACATGACCATCTGCACCATCGTCTCGACTTTGTCGGTAGAATCGGTCTCGACGTAAGGCACGTGTGCGTTTATAAAATCCTCGACGACAAGTCTGGCTTCTCTTCCCCGCTCTCCCTCTGCGTGCGAACCGTCGGCACCTTTGCCGAGTCCCTTCAACGATATAAGATATATCATCAGCTTCGACATGACCGTATCCTTTACAAAGCCGTCGATATAATATAGCGTCATTTCGTCGTCCCCGATAGTCAGCGTTTTTTTGATGATATCGAAATTGTCTTCGGTGCGCAAAATGCTATCCATAAGGGCAACGTTCTGCTTATAATCGGCTGAAAGCCGTTTGTTTTCATTCATAATATCACTTCACTTTTTTGCGACCTTCGTCTTCCAAAAGCGCCTTTTTTTAATTATTGATCAAAATTATTATTCTCGGTAAAAAAGCAAAAATACGGCTGACAAGTCAATATGTCAGCCGTTTTTTATTCACTTTTTTGGATAAAACAGGTCAAAAATCAACAATTAGTTTCTTTTTCAACAAACGATTTCGACTTATTTGTCACTATTCTTCTTTTTTTCCTTACGGAGCTGCATAAGCTCGGCAAGGAAGCTGTCGAGGTCTGTAAATTCACGGTATACCGACGCAAAGCGAACGTAAGCGACCTGATCTCTTACCTTCAATTTCTCCATGACCATCTCTCCGATCTCGGTGCTTTCCACCTCGTTTTTCAAGGTGTTCTGAAGCTCGTTTTCGATCTCCGTCACTATCTCGTCGGCGTCAACGGGACGTTTTTGAGTAGCCTTAAGAATGCCCGCGAGCAGCTTCGTTCTGTCAAAAAGCTCCTTCTCACCGTTCTTCTTTATTACGAATATCTGAAACGACTCAAGCACCTCAAAGGTGGTAAATCTCTTCTGACACTCAAGACATTCTCTTCTTCGTCTGATACTGTTTCCCTCGGACACGGGTCTTGAATCAAGCACCTTGCTCTCCGCGAATCCGCAAAAAGGACATCTCATTGGCATACACCTCCGCTTTTCAATAAAATTACCGTATGATATATTGTACCATATTTTTTCAATTTTGTAAAGATATTTATAATATTTCCGCGATCCTTCTTACCAGATCCGACATTTCGTCCGCGTCATAGCGGGTAAAATTCATCAACGCCATATGCTCAAATCGCTCGTTTTTCTCATAAAGATACTCTGATACGAAGGCTATCCTTATCTTCATTGCAAGAAGCTCACGCGAAAGCTCCTCGTCCTTTTTATCGGTTTCGAGCTTCATTATCAACGAAGAGCCCGCCGTGGGACTTATCACTTTTATTTTATCCGAAACGCGCGACAGAGCCTCAAGAGCGGCGTCTCTGCATTGCTTATACCGTAGCCTCATTCGTCCGATATGCTTTTCAAAATATCCCTCGGAGATAAAAAGAGCCAGAGCGTACTGCTCAAAGGAAGGCACCGTGCAGGAATAGAACGAAAGTCTTTCCCGAAGCCTTTTCATAAGAGAGTGCGGAAGTATCATATAGCTGATACGGATCGAAGGAGATATCGTTTCGGAAAACGTGTTTACGTATATCACCCTTTCCGCGCTGTCCTCACCGAAAAGCGAGGGGACGGGTCTGCCGTCGAATCTGAATTCGCTGTCATAATCGTCCTCGATTATATACCCGTTCCTCTCTGCCGCAAGTCTTAAAAGCTCTCTTCTTCGCGGAGCGGGCATAACGACGCCCGTCGGATATTGATGTGAAGGAGAAAGATGAAATATCGTTGCTCTTTCGGGAATATCGGCACTCATTCCCGACTCGTCGATATCTACCGAAACGTGATCAACTCCACACAAATCAAGGATCGACGACATTTTTTTGTATCCCGGGCTTTCAAGGGCGTATATTCTTTCTCTGCCCAAAAGCTGTATAATCAGATTGTAAAGATATTCCGTTCCCGCTCCTATCACTATACATTCGGGATCGATATCCATACCGCGAAAGCGCATAAGATGCTTTGATATCGCCTCGCGCAAGCTGTATATGCCGATGCTTTCAACTCTGTGCAAAAGCTTCGCGTCCTGCTCGGAAAGGACTCTTCTCATAAGCCTTGACCATACCGAAAAAGGAAAATTCGTAGGCGAGGGCGCGCTGAACGAGAGATCGTATTCAACTCCGTCGTCTCTCACATCGCTTTTCACTTTCATAAGGGTATTTTTCTCGGTCGTGATACCTTCGGCTTCGACCTTGACACCAAGATCCGCCGCAAAATATCCGCGTCTTTCATACGACTCTATATATCCTTCGGCAAGTAATTGCTCGTAGGCGTTTTTCACGGTTATAACGCTTACGCTCAGGTGTGACGCCAACATTCTCTTTGACGGAAGCTTTTCTCTCGGCGCGATCCTTCCCGCTTTTATATCCTCTCTGATATTCAAATACAAATATTCGTATAACGGTCTTTTCCCGCGTTTTTCTATATCGTAGGTCAGCATAAGCGCTCCAATCTGGTATTATTCAAAATATTTGATTTGGATATTTATTTAATACCAATATGTATTATAATGGATATAACTTCAAAAGTCAACACCGTTTTTGCATTTTCAGAGAAAATCTAAAAATGAGAATTGGCAAGGGACTCGTTTCCTGATATTTGCCGCAAAATCCTATGAACAACTTATCTACACGTGAAAAAATCAAAAAGCTATCGATCTCCGCTCTGCTCGCCGCACTCTGCTTTATAGGCACGCTGATCATTCAGATCCCGATCGGCGCGGGAGGATATATACATATCGGCGATTGCTTCGTCCTCGTATGCGGCTATATGCTCGGCCCCATTTACGGCTCGATCGCCGCCGCGATAGGCTCGGGACTGACCGATCTTGTAAGCGGTTGGATACCGTGGGTACCCGCAACGTTCGTCATCAAGGGACTCGTGGCTCTGACGGCATACTTTGTTTTCGTAGCCTTCTTTAAGATAACGAAGCGCAGCTTTTCGTCATTCATTATCGCTTCGATGATCGCTGAATTGTTGATGGTAGTCGGCTACGCGCTCTACACAGCTCTCTTCTTTGGAGGTATTGCGGAAGGACTTGCTAGCATCCCCGCAAATCTCGTTCAAGGCGCATCGGGCGTCGTACTCTCCACTATTCTCGCGCAGATATTCGCAAACAACAGCACGCTTCTCCGCGTCGCTCCTATGGAGGTCCTCGGAAAGACGCCGATCAATAACAAGAAAGAGATAAAATAATGAAAAGAATACTCACGATACAAGATATATCCTGCGTTGGCAAGTGTTCGCTGACCGTCGCGCTCCCTATTATCTCCGCTTTCGGCATCGAGACGGCTATATTGCCTACTGCCACGCTCTCTACGCACACCGCCTTCGGAAGCTTCACCTTTCACGATCTGACCGACGACCTCTATCCTATCTGCAAGGTATGGAAGACCGAGGGAATAGAGTTCGACGGCATCTACACGGGATATCTCGGCTCAAAGGAGCAGATAGACGTAGTGCTTGAAATATTCCGTGATTTCGGTGAGGGCAAGCTCAAATTCGTCGATCCCGCTATGGGAGACAACGGAAATCTCTACACGGGCTTTGACAAAGCTTACGCAAAGGAGACGACAAGACTCTGCGCGGCGGCTGACGTTATAGTTCCTAATCTGACAGAGGCCTGCTTTATGCTTGACAAGCCTTATATCTCAAGCGGATACGACGAGGAATACGTCAAGGGTATCCTCGTATCGCTCACTTCTCTCGGTTGCAAAAAAGCCGTGCTTACGGGCATAGGCTTCGAGCCCGATAAGCTCGGCTGCTACGGATATGATTCCGAAACGGGTGAGTTCTGGAGTGATTTCAACGATAAAAAAGCGCAAAGCTTCCACGGCACGGGTGACGTTTTTGCTTCGGTTTGCTTTGCTTCGATCATGAACGGAAAAACGCTTCGCGACGCTTGTTCGCTCGCCGCCGATTTCGTTTGCGAAAGCATCGACGCAACTCTGGACGACGAAAAGCCTATATGGTACGGCGTCAACTTTGAGAAAGTCATAAAAAAATTCTGACGCGTCCAAAAATGCCTGCGATCTCCGACTTTAATCATAAAGCGGAATCGGCAGGCTATTTTTATTTGATCGCGCTTCTCAAAAATTGAGTATATAGGATAACAGTAATAATACGGGTTCGTATTATTACTGTTATCCTAACAATCCTACCGACAAATTTAATTTTTTATAAAAAAAATTCATAAAATGATATTGATTTAATGAAGAAATTATGATATTATGACTCTATAAGTGCAAAATCTTGTTATTTCGATAGGAATTTTCATTATATGGCAAAAAAACACAACTTTTTCTTTAAGCTTCTCAAATATCCCGTGATTTTGTTTTTGAAGATCAAATTCAATTACAAATACGAAACGGTCAAGGAGCTTCCCGAAAATTACATAGTTCTGTCAAATCACGCCACCGATTACGACCCTCTGCTCGTGGCATCGACCTTTAAAAAGCAGATGTATTTCGTGGCGAGTGAGCATATCACCCGTTGGGGCTTTGCATATAAGCTTCTCAAGCTCGCCTTTGAGCCTATAATCAGATACAAGGGTACGGTTGCGGCGTCTACCGCTATGGCGGTAATGCGAAAGACTAAAAAGGGTGAAAACGTCTGCATTTTTGCAGAGGGTGTCAGAACGTGGGACGGTGTTACCTGCCCCATCCATCCTTCAACGGCAAAGATGATAAAGGCGGCAAGGTGCGGTCTCGTTACCTTCAAGCTTACGGGCGGCTATTTTTCAAGCCCTATGTGGAGCAACTCCTCCAACACGAGACGTGGAAGGCTTCACGGCGCGCCCATAAACGTCTACACCAAGGAGCAGATAGCCGAAATGAGCGACGAGGCTCTGCTCGAGGTCATAGAAAAAGATCTCCACGAGGATGCATACGAAACTCAGCGCATCCTTCAGCAGAGATACAAGGGCAAGCGACTTGCCGAGGGACTTGAAAGATTTTTGTTCGTCTGCCCGAAATGTAACGCTCACAATAGCTTTGAGAGCAAAAACGACACGGTAAAATGCCGCGAGTGCGGTTTTTCATTCACGTACAACGACTACGGAATGCTTGAGGGCGCGCCCTTCGACAGCGTTCGCGATTTTGCCGATTGGCAGAAGGAGGTCGTTGCGAATGACGTCGAAAGCCGAGAGATCTACAGTGAGGAATCGGTCACTTTATCAACGGTAGTCAACCATAACCCGACCGTAGTTGCCGAGGGACGTCTGACGATCTCAGCCGACGAGCTTCGTTGCAACGACGTAGTGATCCCCCTGAGCTCCATTTCCGAGATGGCAATGCACGGCAAGCATGCGCTCGTCTTTTCAAATAAGGACGGATACTACGAGATACTTCCAAAAAACGACACGAATATGATCCGCTTCTATTGGTATTTCAACGAAATCAAAAATAAATCGAGAAAGGTGGAAATATAATGGATTTTTCATCAGCCAACACTTCCCTTTGGAATCCGATCGTACAGATAGGTATTATCGCCTGCTTTATTCTCGGAGCGAACATTTTAAGAAGAAAGGTCAAATTCATAAGAAACAGCCTTATGCCCACGGCGGTTCTCGCAGGCTTCGTGCTGCTTATTCTTCGTACGTTCAATATACTCCCTATACAGATAGAATTTCTCGAAATGATAACCTACCACGCCATAGCGATAGGCTTTATCGCCCTGTCTCTGCGCATTCCCGACAAGCAAAGCGATTCGGGTGCTCTTATAGGCAGTAAGAGCGGCGCGCTCATCGTCAGCACTTATCTCGTTCAGGCGCTTACAGGTCTTGCGGTATCTCTCTTTCTCGCCTATACCTTTATGCCCGATTATTTCAAGGCATCCGGAATACTTCTGCCTATGGCGTACGGTCAAGGTCCCGGTCAGGCAAACAACGTCGGAACTACCTACGAGGCTCTCGGAATGGCGGGCGGCAGAAGCTTTGGGCTTTCACTTGCCGCGGCAGGTTACCTTTGCGCTTGTATAGTCGGCGTTATCTATCTCAACGTGCTTAACCGACGCAGAACGATAAACCGTATAAAAGAAAAGGACGAGGTCTCGGGCTCGGTCACGGTCGACACCTTCCAGAGCCACGACGAGATACCTATGTCCGAATCGGTGGACAGACTCAGCGTACAGATGGCGATAGTATGCGCCGTATATCTCCTTACCTATCTTCTCACGTTGGGTATCGTAACATTGCTTGAAGCGGTAGCACCGGGACTTGCAAAGACCGTCAGCTCTCTTCTCTGGGGCTTCAATTTCATAGTCGGCTCTATGCTCGCATTGCTCGTGCGCATCCTTTTCAAGAATCTGCGCAAAGTAAAGATAATGAATCATCAGTATCAGAACAACTACCTGCTCAGCAGAGTCTCGGGTCTCGCGTTCGACGTTATGATCGTCGCAGGCATTGCGAGCATTGATATCAACGACCTTTCGGGCAACTGGATCCCCTTCATCGCAATGGCGGTCCTTGGCGGTATCACGACCTTCGTATATCTCTTCTTTATGTGTAAAAAGCTGTACCCCGACTATCACTACGAGGGCTTCCTCTCAATGTTCGGTATGCTTACGGGTACTATCAGCTCGGGCGTTCTTCTGCTTCGTGAGGTAGACCCCGATATGAAGACTCCCGCCTCTAATAATCTCGTTACGGGAAGCTCCTTCGGAATCATCTTCGGAATCCCCATGCTTCTCCTTGTAAGCTATGCGGCGCAAGGAACTGCGGCGGTGTTCATTTCCTTTGGACTCATCATCGTTTACCTTGCCGCGCTTCTGCTTTTCATCTTCAAGGTCGGGAAGAAGAAAAAGAACAAATAAATCAATATTCAAAAAAGGCTGTCTCATTAAGGAAGCCCTAATAAAAGAAAAACGGATACTCTTTACCGAAAAGGTATTGAGTATCCATTTGCTTTGTTGTATAATTAAATCACCACAAATAACACACAAGAAAGCGAGAGGGATCCTGCTTCGTCAAAACCGTTCTATAAAAAAGAGGATCTTTCGCCCTTCTTACTTTGCCGTTCTCTTTTTGCCTCTTTGCGAGGCTTTTTGCTTTCTTTTTTTATTCATCGCTAATAATAACTCTATAGGACTGCCTCAAATGCTCTAAAATTTGCTTTTATTTGCTTTTGAGACAGCCCCTTGTTTTTAGTTGGCAGGGTAGTTCAAATTTTGATTTGTCGAACTGTTTTCTTGTTCATTTCTTTCCACCAGCGGAAAGAAACGAACCAAAGAAACGCCGCTTAAAGAGGGGAGAAAAAGATCTCCCCTCTTTAAGAAATCTCCCCACCCCTCAGAGCATATCTTAAAGTAAAAATTCACTTGTTGTATTTAATAAACACCTTTTTGGGTAGGGTGTTTCTTAAGAG
>JAZSJO010000137.1:0-14389 GCA_045534365.1 Eubacteriales bacterium | reverse complement strand
GGTGCGGAATTCGTGACCATTAACACGGACAAGCAGGTACTTACGTTCTCCAAGGCTGAAACAAAGCTTGCTATCGGAGAGAAAATCACAAAAGGACAAGGCGCCGGTGCAAATCCCGAGATCGGTGAAAGAGCCGCAGAGGAGAGCATCGAGGAGATCAAGAGCATTCTCGTTGATACCGATATGGTATTCATCACAGCGGGAATGGGCGGCGGAACAGGTACGGGCGCAGCTCCCGTCGTTGCACGTATAGCAAAGGAGCTTGGTATCCTTACTATCGGTATCGTTACCCGTCCCTTCTATTTCGAGGGCAAGGTAAGAGCAAAGAACGCCGAGGAGGGTATCACGGAGCTCGCTCAGTTCGTCGACGCGCTCGTTATTATCCCCAACGACAAGCTCAAGGAAGTAAGCGATCAGAGAATCACTCTTAAGAATGCGTTTGAGGTTGCCGACAGCGTTCTTTACACAGGTGTCAAGAGCATTTCCGACCTTGTTAACGGTGAATCCTTCATAGGTCTTGACTTCGCTGACGTTTCAACTATTATGAGAGACGCAGGTTACGCTCATATGGGTGTAGGCTCGGCTACCGGTAAGGACAAGGCAGAGGTTGCCGCTAAGATGGCTATATCCTCTCCCCTTCTCGAATCTTCTATCAAGGGCTCTCACGGTATACTTATCAGATTCGTCGTATCTCCCGACGTTGGTCTTGAGGATGCAGAGCTTGCAGCTTCCCTCATTCAGAACGAGGCTCATCCCGACGCGAACATCATCTGGGGTGTTGGCTTTGACGACGATCTTGAGGATGAAATGCGCATCACCATCATCGCTACCGGCTTCGATAAGAAGGACAACGCAAGAGTTGAGGAAAGCGATTGGAACGATCCCCTTTATAAGAATTTCAAGAAGTAATTTTCATAAAAAGCGTTGTGTTATGGCACAACGCTTTTTTATTTTTTGTTCCCGTCGTAGTAAAAATCGAAATTTCAAATTTTTATTTGTCGAATTGTTTTATTTGTTCATTTCTTGCCCCCGTCGGCAAGAAATGAACAAGAAAAGAAACTGATAAACAGCAATTTATTAAACCATTAACATCCCATCACCTTACTTTTATATATCACATTTTGTTCCAACTAAACAAATCCGACCTCCAAATTTTGTGCAAATATCCAAAAAGCAAAATTTAGGGGTTTACTTTTTTTCAGTTTAGATATATAATCGCTCCGAGAGTTAAGTTCGCTTAACTCCTTGCGGAATGGAAGCGACAAGGAGAAGATTCGGGAGCAAGGCGGGGATCACGGAGAGCCTTGCGGTCGCCGGGGATATCCGCATCAAAAATACTATTATAAAGGAAGAAAAAATGAAAGAAGTAACAAGAAGCATAACCGTCGATCTCTTACGGCGAGGAAACGCAAGGCTTGTTTTCGCTAAGCAGAACGACGTAAAAAGCCGAAGGCTTCATATCTCTCTTACCGAGGACGGTGTACCATACCCCGTCTCACGATCGGCAACCGTCTTGATAAATTATATGCGTCCCGACCAAAAGAGCGGCGCAGGCGAGGCTACCGTATTGGAGGACGGCAGAGTTGAGGCAACGCTCAGCCTTTGGGCTTTATCGATCGCAGGCGAGGTGCGCTGCTCAATTTCAATATTTGACGGCGAGGCAAGGCTGACCAGCGACGAGTTCATCCTTGACGTTTCGGAATCGCTTTACGACGGAAAGGATATCACCTCCGAAAGCTATTCTATATTCGCTGCTCATATAAGTAAAATGAACGAGATCATGGCAGTTGAGGAAGAACGCGTCATTGCCGAAAGCGAAAGAGCTTCCGCTGAGAAAGCAAGAGAAGCCTCAGAAAACGAAAGAGAAGCAAGTTCTGCAGAGCAATTCGCAATTATTACTGAAAAGGTCGAGGAGCTCGACAAGCTTCAAGGAGAGATTTCGGAGCAAGAAAACTATCGCATAGTCTCCGAAGAGCAAAGAAGCCTTGCGGAAGCAGAAAGAATCGCCGCCGAAGAAGCAAGATTAAACGCTGAAAACGCTCGTGACAGCCAAGAGGTGCTCAGAATCGAAACCGAAAAAGCACGAGAAAGCGCAGAGCTTGAACGTCAGGCTCTTTTCACAAAATACGGAAAGGCTGACGGTATAAGCATTGACGATCACAACGCTTATTATGATTCCGAGACAGTCGAGGGCGCGCTCGACGAGATAGGCGCCTCTCTCAACGAGCTTGAGCGCTTGATCAACAATACGCAAGACACCGCAAACGAGGCAACGCAATCCGCAAATGACGCTTTGGGAATCAGAGGAACACTTATCATAAAGACTTCAGATTGGTCTGACGAGCTTACCTTCACGGCTAATATCGAAGACGCCAACGACAACGATATGATAAGCATAATTCCGTCAAGCTCGTCCGACAAAAGCACCGCAGAAGATATCGAGCTTTTCGCCTCTCCTCAAGCAAACGGTGGCAACGTTCTCTTCTCCGCTAAGCATAAGCCATCCCGCGATATCACCCTTTATTATTTTATCGCGCGAGGAAAGGAAGCTTAAGGAGGTACGTAATGGCGATAGTTAATTTAAATTGCGGAGGTGGAGGCAAATACAAAAACGTCCTCGCCTCCCTCATCGACCGAAGCATTACCGAGATAGAGATACCCGAAGGGGTGACGACTATAGGTGACAATGCTTTTTACAACTGCCGATTCGTTACAAAGATAGTTATACCCGACAGTGTTACCACTATGGGTTATCAGCCGTTTAGTAGTGTGGGAGATAAAGTGGGAATCGATGAAGTGATAATTCCCGACAGTGTAACTAATTTAGGTGCGAATGCATTTATATATAGCGGTGTAAAAAAATTCATCGTATCAAAAAACACTACATCAATCCCAAATGGAACGTTTCAGCGATGCGCCCGGTGCGTTCATTACGATTTTACACGACACGAAGCGGTTCCGACGCTTGAAAGCATTAGTGCTTTCAACGCCATCAATTCCGAAGCAAAAATCCTCGTCCCCAAATCCCTCTACGACAAATGGATAGTAGCTACCAACTGGGCGGAGTATGCCGACCATATCGTTGGTGTGCGAGGCGAGAACGACGCGAGCGAAGGGCTTGAGATGATACTCAGCGACGACGGTACTTATTATCAGGTGGCGGGTATGGGTGAATGTACCGACACCGACGTTATAATACCGAGCGAGTATAACGGTCTGCCCGTTAAGGCGTTTTATAACGGTATCGCTCACGAAGATTTTGACGGAGTATTTACGGATGACGATATCGTGAGCATAACCGTTCCCGACAGTATAACCGATTTCGACGTGCCTTTCGCCGTCTTTTTCTGCAATTCTCTGAAAATGCTGAATCTCGGAAGCGGTGTCACTATCAACGAGGAGAGTATCCCCGGTCACTTTACCATTATGGGCAACAGTTCACTTGAAAAGATAACGGTATCGGAGAATAATCCCTACCTTTACACCAATGAAAGCGGCACTTGTTTGTTTACGGGGGACGGAGCTCTGCTTATTTCTCTTGACGGTACTATTCCCGACGGGACGGTTACTATATGCGATTACGTTTTTGAAAACGGAGCTCCTGTGACCAATGAGTTAAAGATGCCGCCGAGCGTAGCGAAGATAGGCCAATCTCTGTTTTTTGCCGTTTGGGATTTCTCAAATCACACCTTTGTTCCAAGTCTGTCCAAAAATACCGGAAATCCTAAAAAAATAATCGTTCCTGCGGCTCTGCTTTACGAGTGGAAGAATGCGACCAACTGGTGTGAATTTGCAGACGTGATCGTAGCGGCGGAATAAAAGAAAGGAGGAAATTATGATAATCAAAGAAATCACAGAAAAAGGTCTCGTTAAGAGATACAGCGACCGTGGCGTTTACATCCGTCAAGTCGAGACGGGTATTGAATACGCCTCGGCGGTCGACGTCTCCGAGGACAAGTACACGTATGAGGAGACCGAGAGGGAGATCGAGTCCCATAATATCTCAACTATGTAAAGGAGCAAAACAATGACTAACGACGAAATAATCAAAACGTTGGCTGAGACTACTCAGCGTTCAAAATCCAACTCGCACCGTATCGACGAGCTTTCACAGAGCAACGAGGCGCTTCACAAAATGGCGGCGGCGCTCGAGGTCCTCGCCACAAATCAGCACAACATGGCTGAACAGATAGACAAAATAGACTCAAAGGTAACGGTTCTCGAAGCTTCGCCCGCAAAGAGGATATAGACTCTGATAGGGTACGCCGTAGCGGCGCTCTGCTCTGCCGCGGCTGGAGCTTTCTTCGGGATCTATATCTGATCTCTTCCCTGCGTGTCGATATCTTTTCGACACGCAGGGTCTCTTGCATTTTTAACGCAAGAGGGTTTTTTATATTTTTTCTTGCAACTTGATATTCAGTTAACATTTTGATGTTATACTGATATCAACAGGTAAAAATAAATTTCGGAGGCAAAGATGTTCAATATAATGATAGTCGAGGACGACCACAATCAAAGAAAGCTTATGGCAACGGTGCTTGAGCAATACGGCTATAACGTGACACAGGCGACCGACGGCATCGACGCTCTTGATCAGCTTGACAAAAAGCATATCGACCTTATGATACTCGACATAATGATGCCGCGAATGGACGGCTTTGAACTGACGGAAACTCTGCGTCAATCGGGCTGTAACATCCCGATACTTATGGTGACCGCCAAGCAATCCCCGATAGATAAGAGAAAGGGATTTATCATAGGAACGGACGATTATATGACCAAGCCCGTTGACGAAGAGGAGATGGTGCTTCGTGTCGGCGCGCTTCTCCGTCGCTCAAAGATAGTAAGCGAGCGGAAGCTGACCGTCGGCTCTACGACTCTCCATTACGACTCCTTCACGGTAGAGTCTGACGGCAACACAAACGAGCATCCGCAAAAGGAATTTCTGCTTTTATTCAAGCTTTTGTCTTATCCCGGAAAGATATTTACCCGCCGTCAGCTTATGGACGAGATATGGGATATGGAAAGTGAAAGCGACGAGCGAACGGTCGACGTACATATTAGCCGCCTGCGCGACAAATACAGAAATTGCAAGGATTTCGAAATAGTTACCGTGCGAGGTCTCGGCTACAAGGCGGTATTTCTGAAATGAGAAAACAGATAAAAAATGCCGAAAAGCCTCAAAAAAAGCGCGGCATATTTACCGCGTCGGGCAAAAGGATAAACCAGATGCGCACTATGCGCTTCCGCTTTATCCTCACAATATTTATTCTTTTCGCGATAACGGGAATAACCACCGCCCTGCTCTTCTATCTTCTCCAAATGATAACTCTCTTCGAGGGACTTTACATCAACGGAACGCTGCTTATAGCCGCTATGGCTCTTTCCTGCATCATCATAGGCACTATCCTCTCCACGAGTACCATAAAGCTGTGGCTTGGACGAATAACCAAGATAAGCAACGGAATGAGAGAGATCGCAAAGGGGAATTTCAAAACGCGCGTCAAGGAGCGCGACCGTGAGGAAACCATCTCGGAGCTTGGGGATCTTGAGCGCTCGTTCAATCAGATGGCGGCAGACCTTGACGGCATCGAGATGTTCAGAAACGACTTTATAAATAATTTTTCTCACGAATTCAAAACTCCTATCGTCTCAATAAGAGGCTTTGCAAGACAGCTTCAGGGCGGCAGGCTGACCGAGGAACAGAGGAAAGAATATATCGACATAATCGTTGAGGAATCCGAGAGACTCACCACGATGTCGCAAAACGTGCTTCTGCTCACGAAGCTTGAAAACCAGAGCATCGTCAGTGAAAAGACCAAGTTCCTGCTTGACGAGCAGATACGCCGCTCTATACTTCTGCTTGAGAAATCGTGGTGTGAAAAGAATATAGAGTTTGACATCGATATGGACGAGATAGAATACATATTCAACGAGGAGATGTTGTCCCACGTTTGGATAAACCTTATATCAAACGCCATAAAGTTCACAGACCCCGACGGCAAGATAAAGTGTACGCTCAAGAAGATCGACGGTAACGTGGTAGCCACCGTGGAGGACGACGGAATTGGAATGGACGAGGAAACTCAGGCAAGGATATTTGAAAAATTCTATCAGGCAGACAGCTCCCACACTACACTCGGCAACGGCATAGGACTCAATATAGTCAAGTGCATAGTCGAGCTTGCAGGAGGAAGGATCGACGTTGAAAGCTCGCTCGGCAACGGCACGAAATTTGTCGTAACGCTTCCTTAAAAGCAAGATAATGCAATATTTAGTTGATTTTTCTACTATTTGTTAATAAAGCAACCACTATTTCGAGGTGTTTTTTCGAAACAGTGGTTGTTTTTTTGTTTAAAAAATCATACCATAAGCCTTCTCATTTTTTCCAAAGCGCCCTTTTCAAGTCTTGAGACCTGCGCTTGCGAGATGCCTATCTCGCCCGCTATTTCGGTCTGAGTGCGGTTTCCGTAATATCTCATAGAGATGATCGTGCGCTCTCTGTCGGTAAGACATTTTATCGCTTCCTTCAAGGCAATGCTTTCAAGCCAACTGTCGTCGCTGCAGCCGTCGCTCAGCTTGTCGATGACGTAAAGAGAATCGCCTCCCTCAGTATAGACGGGCTCGTATATAGACATAGGCTCAACTATTGCCTCCATCGCGTGAAAGACCTGCTCGCGTGGCGCGTCGAGCCTTTGCGCTATCTCGTCGACCGTTGCTTCACGCTCTCGTTCGTTCTGTATCTCCTCACCCGCCTTTAAAGCCTTGTAAGCAAGGTCCCTTATCGAGCGACTGATCCTGACGCAGGTGTTGTCTCGCAGATACCGTCTCAGCTCTCCCAAGATCATCGGCACAGCATAGGTCGAGAACTTCACCTCTTGGTTCAAATCAAATCTCTGTACTGCCTTCACGAGCCCTATGCAACCGACCTGAAAAAGGTCGTCCGCGTTTTCCTTTTTTCCGCAAAAGCGTCTTATGACCGATAAAACGAGCCTGAGATTTCCGTATATCAATTCTTCCCTCGCCTTTTCGTCACCGCTTTTCGCTCTTATCAAAAGCTCTCTTTTTTCATCGTCGTCAAGAAGCTGCAGCTCTGCCGTATTGACTCCGCATATTTCAACTTTATTATAATACATTTTTATCTCCGTAAAAGATTATTTCGCCAGATAAAAAAAGTATTCCCTGCCGAGGTCTGTAAAATACAGCCTCTTGCGGCAGGGAGTTTTTGGTTTTAATATTGCATCTCTTCAGGCAACTCAACGTAATCGCTCTTTTTTATGAATATCCAACGAAAAAAAAGTGATACCGCGATGCAGACAAGCGATGCGGGAATTATCACATATATAGACGGATCTGTATCTACCATCACGCAAAACGTAGTCACATACAAAAGGAATTGAAAATGTATATATGCCAAATATCCGTATTTAAATTTCTCACGTAGCACTATGAAAATTCCGCAATTCTTACATCTCGGAACATCTTTTAAACACATCTTTCAAAAATGAAGGCTTATGTGCGCAATTGCTCTGACGTATTGAACTTATAGCTGGAAAGTCTTTTAGTTTTTCTTTGTGCTTTGACCAGATCACAGAGGCAAACAACATCGACCATATTGCGTTAAAGCAGATGTACAGAACATATGCCAAGAGCATATTCAGATATGTATTCCATACGCTCCATACGGATATGCCCAAGTCAAATACGCCCTTACCTGAAAAATAAACAATACATATAAATGATATCAAATAGCCAAAAAAGGATAAAAAACGAACGATTCCCTCTCTCATCCATAGCTTTTCACTTTTGTAAACAGCGCGCAAGGCGTCTCTCGTATAATAATACCCTTCAAGATGTATTTCATTTAAAAAGAAATAACTAAACAAGTTTTTATACGTCATTTATTTTTCCTCCAACCTTTAATCAAAATATTCAGTAAAATCAATACTCTCGTCGGCTCTCGCAACAGCTTTCGAGGAATTTGAAAGGTCTACGGCAACCTTCTCGGCATACTGCATAGAGCCTTCCTGCATTATCTCAAAAAGCATTCTGAATTTGACGTCAAGATCGTCCGACGTTCCGAATCTGACCTCGAATTTTTCGGCATATATCAATACTATATTGAATTTTTGTTCAAGCAAGAGAGCATCGGTGTCGGGCAGGAATCCACTTTGGCTCAACGACCGCATAAAATCGGTCGCGTAATCGTAAAATCTTTCTTCCTTTACCTCATAAAGCGTTTCGCCCTCGGTATCGGTCTCCTCAACGGTGTCGTAGAATACAAGTATCTCGCCAAGCTCGGCTCCTCTTGTCTGCGGCAGTCTTACGTACGCCGCGCCATAGGCAGAATATTTACCGCCCGTATCACTTGAGTCAAGCACGCGCAGATCCTCGTCGATCGCGTAATAGATATCTCCTATTTTGCAATAATAGTTCACGCTTTTAAAGCTTACGTCAACGCTTACCCGTCCGTTCAGGCTCTTTTTAACCTCAACGCTCTCACACAGAGGCAGATTTTTCTTTAAAGCGCGCTCAATGCGTCCCGACGAGCGAAGGAAAAGACTATCCCCCTCGCTTATCCCGGCAGCACCAATTATCTCGCCCTCGTTGAACATAGTCACGTCTCCCGTGACCTCTATTTCGTCGACCCTTATTGAAAAGAAGGCTACAAATGCAACGGCAATAACAACTAAAGCAATAATTACGCCTGAAAACAGCGCTTTCGTACCTTTTTCACCAAAGCGAAGAAACAACGACGCTCTCGCGCTCTCAAGCTTTTCCCTGACTATCGCTTCGGGTCTTTTTTCGTCCTTCACAAGCCCACTTCCTTTCCTTTAAAAAATCACTTTTCCTCTATGACCTTTTTAATTTCCTCGTATATGCGTCTGTTGGCGTCGGGATTGGCAAATTTCCTTATCCTTTCACCAAGCTCGTTTCTCTTTGCGTCGTCCGACAAAAGCAGGTCAACGCTCTCTATAAGCTTACCCTTTGCAAACTCGCTTTCCTCAACGAGCAGACAACCGCCTTCAATATAAACGGCGTTTGCGTTTTTAAACTGATGGTTTGCCGCAACGAAGGGAGACGGCACGAGTATCGCCGCTTTTCCCATAAGCGACAGCTCAGAAAGAGTCATAGCGCCCGCTCTTGATATTACAAGATCGGCTCTGCTCATTCTGCTGTCCATATCGTAGATATAATCCACCATCTTGACGTTTTTCTTATCAAGCAATCCGCGGTCTTCAAATATCGAGCGCAGATTTTCATAATCACGCTTGCCCGCCGCGTGATAAAATTCTGTATCGGGATACTTGTCGGAAAGAGCCTCAAGCATATCCGCAACGGCGAGATTGAGAGTCTCCGCGCCAAGAGAGCCGCCAAAGGAAAGAACGCTCTTTTCAAATCCTTCGGCTATTGCCTCACTTTTTTCCTTTTTCTGACCTACGACCGCGGGATTTCCAACGCAGATCACCTTCTTTGCCCTTGGAATATCCTTTGCAGAGGCTTCAAAGTTCACCATTACGCAATCGACCTTGCGAGCAAGTCGGCAAACGGCTTTTCCGGGAATCGCGTTCGACTCGTGAACGACAGTCGGTATACCCATCTCCGAGCCTGCGTTAAGCACGGGATAGCAGGCGTATCCGCCCGTTCCGATTATCACGTCGGGCTTGAATTCCTCGATTATCCTTCTCGCCTGACCTTTTGATTTCATCATAAGATAAAGAGTCTTGAGGTTTTTGGGATTCCATATTGGAAAGCTTCCGCATATATCTACCCTGTAAAGCTTGTCGTATCCCGCTCTCGGAACGAGATCCTGCGCCTTGTCGGTCTTCACAGTTGAGCAAACGAAGGCTATCTCGCAATCCTTTTCGTATTCTTTTATAGTATTCGCTATGGCGATAGCGGGATTTACGTGTCCCGCAGTTCCGCCGCCCGTCATTAAAACTCTCATTATTATGACTATCCTTTCTGAAAAAGCATAAGCGTTTTGTACTCGATAAGGCACAAAAGCCGTGTTTGAAAGCTTGTTTTCAACCCTGTCTTCTATTTATTTTTTAACGTATGAATATCTTGACATCGAAAGAATTATTCCCATCTCAAATATCTGTATCATAAGCGCAGTTCCGCCCGATGAGAAGAACGGAAGCGAAATGCCCGTATTCGGCATCGAATTGGTTACAACGGCGATATTCATTATCGTCTGCAACGCGATCTTCGTAGTAAGTCCGTAGACTACCAGCGAGGTGAATTTGTCGGGACATCTCGACGCGATCTTATATCCTCTCCAGAGCAGAAGCGCAAAGAGAGTAATGACTAAAAGCGCACCGAAGAATCCAAGCTCCTCGCATACTATGGTAAAGATAAAGCCGTTCTGCGGCTCTGAAACGTATCCGTATTTTTGTCGGCTGTTTCCGAGTCCCACACCGAAGAATCCGCCCGAGCCTATTGCGTAAAGTCCTTGCCAGGTCTGCCACGCCGAGCCACGAGGGTCTGCATTTTCGATAAAGAGCCAGGTGGTAACTCTCTCCATAGCGTAATCCGAGACCAGAAGCACCAAAGCTACAGCCACGATACCCACGCCGATGATAAGACCGAGCCACTTTTTGCCCGTGCCACCGATAAACATTATGGTAAGTCCGAGAACGCCGATGATTATAAGTCCCGAAAGATGCTTTTCAAGCATTACGAGACCGCATATCAGAGCGATCGCAAGTCCGGGATACAGAACTCCGTAACGGAAATGTCCCTTGAATCTCTGCGAAAGCTCAATCTTCTTTTCATATTTTGACATTATGAGCGCCAGAAGCATAACTATCGCAAGCTTGGCTATCTCCGAGGGCTGAATAGTAAGCGGACCTATCGCTATCCAACGCTGCGCGCCGCCGCCCGTGCTACCTACAACAAGCACGGCAAGAAGAAGAACGACCGAAAGCGCGTAAACGCCTACGCCAAACACTCTGCAGAACCACGGACGCGCGTATATGACGAATATGGCGGAAAAGCCTACCGCTATCAGAATAAAAACGATATGTCTGTTAATATAGTAGAGGCTGTCGCCCATATACTTGTCGCCGTCAAAGGAGCTGGCACTGTACGCCATCACCGCGCCGAAAAGCATGATGACAAGGACTATTATGAGAAAATAGACGTCGATACCGCCGCGAACGAGCACCTTTTCTTCCGTCGGCTCGTCGCTCTTATGTATCGGCTCGAGATATATAGGATCGTTCTTTTCAAGATCGCGCTCGTAAGCGTCGTTCAGCTTCGTTATGCCGCGACCGATAAAAAATCCGCGTTTTTTATCCTTACCGCTCAAGGTAACAGTCCTCCTTTACAAATTTCTAAAATTTAGATCAAGCTACGGCACAAAGCACACCGAGCGCCGCGCAAACGCAGGATACCGCGAAGAATACGAGCACTATCTTGACCTCACTCCAGCCGAGCAGCTGAAAATGATGGTGAACGGGCGCTTTTTTGAATATACGCTTTCCGTGCGTAAGCTTATAGTAGTATCTCTGCAAAAGGCTTGAAAACATTTCAAAAATGAATACGAGCGACATAACTATCACGGCAATAAGCATACCGTCGCTAATAGCGCAGCCCATTATGATGCCGCCGATGAAGAGCGAGCCCGTGTCTCCCATAAATACCTTTGCGGGATAGTGATTGAACACGAGAAATCCGAGCAACGCTCCGAGAAGCAGAGCAGACGCAACGCCGGTATATCTTGAACCGAGTATCACCGAGGTCACGATGATTCCGATGCTCACCGATACGCCAACGGAGGACGCGAGGCCGTCAAGACCGTCGGTTATGTTCGTACTGTTGACGAAACCGATTATCACGACCAGATACAAGGGATATGCAAACCACGAAAGCTCAAGTGATATATCCGTAAAGGGTATCGCGAAAGCCGTGGGCAGATTGTCGGTCATACCCATCATACAAAGATAAGCGGTGGCAAAGAGCGTCTGAAGCACTATCTTCTGCATCTCGCTCAAGCCCTCGTTTTCTTTTTTTATAAGCTTTTTGTAGTCGTCTACAAATCCGATAAGTCCGTTTGCCACTCCAAAGCAGACGGTAAGCACGAAAGGAATCAGCTCTCGGGGAACGCTCACACCCAAAGCTCCGCATTTCTCAAGTATCACCCATACGAGCGTGATAACAAGAGTGGAGATTATGAAGCATATACCGCCCATTGTAGGAGTTCCCGCCTTGCCCGCATGCTCGGTGACGTACATATTTATCGGTTGATTGAGCTTTTTCGCGCGAAGCACGGGAAGGATGAGTCTCGTCGACAGCACTGAGAGCAGAAACGCAAGGAGCGCCACCGCCAGAAGCTCTATTCCCATAGCGCCGCGAAACGTAAGCTTAAAATTGTTTTCTATAATATCGTAAAGCATTTTTCGTCTCCAATTTTATAATTCAGGTTTAAGTCAATCACAAAACAGCATTTCGATGACGTTTTCAAGCTTCATAGCTCGGCTCGCCTTAAAAAGCACTGCGTCGCCATCTGCTATTCTGCCCTTTATCTCGTCCACGATGCGCTCGAAGGCACTACCGTCGCGCTCGGCAAACACACAGTCTGCCTTCATTCCGTGCTTTATCGCGTTTTCAGCTATAAGTGCGCCCGACTCGCCCAGAGTAAAGAGCATATCTATTCCCGACGCAACCGCGTATTCGCCTATCGCGCGATGAAGAGCGTCGGAATCCTCTCCAAGCTCACGCATGTCTCCAAGCACGGCAATTCTTCTTCCGCTTATCTCAAGCGAGCTGAGCGTATCTATCGCTCCACGCATCGATTCGGGAGCGGCGTTATAGCAATCGGCAATAACGACTATCCCGTCCCTGACGCTGATATTCTGCCTCATTCCAACGCTTACGTATGAAGCAAGTCCGGACTTTATATTTTCCTCATCTATTCCCATAAGCATTCCCGCCGTCGCCGCAAAGCCTGCGTTGTAAACGAAATGTCTGCCTATGAGAGATATCTTCAGATCCTTCAAGGTCTTGCCCAAGCCCTCCAGGTCGAAAACGGTGCCGTCGCTTCCGACTCTTATGTTTTTTGCGACGACGTCGCACTTATCGTCAAATCCCACGTAAAGCACCTTATAGGGCGCCTTGTGAAAGCTCCTTCGGAGCAACGGCTCGTCACCGTTAAGCAGAAGATATCCCCCGGCCGACAAGCCCTCGGCTATCTCAAGCTTTGCCTTGGCAATGTTTTCTCTCGTCTTTAGATATTCAAGATGAGACGTGCCGATATTCGTGACCATCGCGATATCGGGGCACGCGGCGCGAGTCATTCTCGATATCTCGCCAAAGCCGCTCATTCCCATCTCAAAGACCGCCGCCTCGCACTCGCTCTCGGCTTCCATCAAAGACATAGGCATACCTATGACGCTGTTGAAATTACCTATCGTGCTGTAGGTCTTGAAGCCTTTTTGCATAACGCAGGACGTAAGCTCCTTCGTGGTCGTCTTGCCGACGCTTCCCGTTATAGCAATACTTTTAAGCCTATTTTCCGCTCTGTATCCTCTCGCGCAATCGGCAAATGCGTCGATTGAATTTTCAACCACCGCATACGCCGCCGCTCTGCCCGATATATCGGTAGGCACATACTCGCAAAGAACGCAACGGCAGCCCGCGTCGATAGCGCGGCTTATATAATCGTGACCGTCGACACGCTCTCCGCGAGTAGCAACGAACATCGTCTTTTCATCGGCTTCTCTCGAATCGGTGCAAACGTATTCAAACTCACAGCCGTCATCACCCGTGAAATCGTACAGCTCGCCGCCGCACCATTCTGCAATCCTCTCCATATCGGTCTTGCCAAGACCAAGCTTTATCTTCATAGGATAACACCTCTTTTTTTCAACAATAATATTTTTTCATAAGCTCCTCTACCAAAAGCCTTTCGGAAAAAGGTCTTTTGCCGGAGGCGTCGATCTCGTATTCCTCGTGTCCCTTGCCCGCGAGCAGGATAATATCTCCCCGTCTTGCGTTTTTTATAGCGTATTCAATAGCGTCCCTGCGGCTCTCTATCACCGTGTAGCATGCCTCTTGCTTTACACCTGACAAAATATCGTTGATTATGTCGGTGGGTCTCTCGCTCCTGCTGTTATCGGAGGTTATTATAACGAAATCCGCGTAAGACGTGGCAATATTGCCCATTATCGCTCTTTTTTGCTTTTCTCTGTCTCCGCCGCAACCGAAGAGCACGACTATCCTCTGCCCGCGCAAAGCAAAAGACCTTGCGGTAAGTATCAGCTTTTCAAGGGCGTCGGGAGTGTGCGCGTAATCAATATAGACCGAAAAATCGGCTCTGCCGAGACTTTTAAGCTTTTGAAGCCTTCCGTCGATCCCCGAGAAATCGGCAAGCGCGATTCTTATC
>JAZSJO010000097.1:0-4682 GCA_045534365.1 Eubacteriales bacterium | reverse complement strand
AGCTGCTTTCGAGGAGCAACGCAGTATTGCAAAGCTCATTGGGCGAACGATTATTACTTAAAGTACTTAACAGCACTCTCGAACATCTTCATATCAAACTCGCCGAGAACGTTCTTGTAAAGTCCGTTGCCGATACGCTCGCTGTGTCCCATCTTACCGAATACGCGTCCGTCGGGAGAGGTAATACCCTCGATAGCAAACGCAGAGTCGTTGGGATTGTAGCGGATATCGCTTGTCGCGTTGCCGTCAAGGTCAACGTACTGAGTTGCGACCTGACCGTTTGCAACCAACTGCTTTACAAGCTCGTCGGATGCAAGGAAGCGTCCCTCTCCGTGAGAAATAGCAACCGTGTAGACGTCACCCACGTTAGTATTCGCAAGCCAGGGAGACTTGTTGGAGGCAATTCTCGTTCTGACGAGCTTACTCTGGTGGCGGCTGATAGTGTTAAAGGTCAGAGTGGGGCAATTTTCATCGGTATCGATGATCTTACCGTAAGGCACGAGACCAATTTTTATAAGCGCCTGGAAGCCGTTACAGATACCGCACATAAGACCGTCGCGGTCGTTAAGAAGCGCGTGAACGCCGTCCTTTATCTGCTGGTTGCGGAAGAACGCCATAATGAACTTACCCGATCCGTCAGGCTCGTCACCGCCCGAGAAGCCGCCGGGAACGAATACCATCTGACTCGTCTCAAGCTCCTTAGCGAAATTCTCAACGCTTCTCTGAATTCCGTCCTGCGTCAGATTGTTTATAACGAATATCTTTGCCTCAGCACCCGCGTCTCTCATTACCTTTGCGGTATCAAATTCGCAGTTCGTGCCGGGGAATACGGGAATAAGCACCTTCGGCTTTGCAACCTTGATCGCAGGCGCAACTCTCGTTTCTGCCGAGAAAGCGAAGTTCTCGTACTTCTTGTTATCTTCCTTTTCAAGCGTCGGGAACACGCCTTCAAGCTTGCCCTCGTAAAGCTTATCAAGCTCTGCCATAGCAACAGACTCGTCGCCATAGGTAAGCTTCTCGTCATCGGTAAAGTAACCAATAGCCTGACCTGCCGTGTCGGCGTCAACCTCAAGCAAGAATGAGCCGTATGCGTACTCAAAAATTTTTTCTACGGTAATATATTCATCAAGGAACTTGAATCCAAGTCCGTTACCGATACACATCTTGTAAACTGCCTCTGCCATACCGCCAAAGGTGGGTGTGTAAGCCGAGTATACCTTGCCCGCGCGCATAAGAGCCGTTACCTTATTAAAGGTCTCGATAAGCGAGCTTGCAACGGGGAGATTGTCCTCTCCGTATGCGGGACAAATACTGATAAGCTTATGTCCCGCCGCCTTTGCGTCGTTAGTAATGACCTCGTCACACTTACCGGTTGTAACCGCAAAGGAAACGAGCGTGGGAGGAACGTCAAGCTTTTCAAAGCTTCCGCTCATAGAGTCCTTACCGCCGATAGCGCCGATTCCAAGCTCGACCTGCGCTCTGAACGCGCCAAGGAGCGCCGAGAAGGGCTTACCCCATCTCTTTCCGTCCCCCTTCGGCTTCTCAAAGTATTCCTGGAAGGTAAGGTAAACGTCTTCGTAGGATGCGCCCGTAGCGATAAGCTTCGCCGCGCTCTCAACTACCGCAAGGTAAGCCGAGTGGTAGGGAGACTTTTCTGCGATATAGGGGTTATATCCCCAAGACATATAAGAGCAGGTGTCGGTATGCTTTTCCTCAACCGAGACCTTATGCACCATAGCCTGAATAGGAGTCTTCTGGTGCTTTCCGCCAAAGGGCATAAGCACCGTACCCGCGCCGATGGTAGAGTCAAATTTCCCGCTCAGACCGCGCTTTGAGCAGACGTTAAGGTCGCCCACAAGCGCCTTATATCCCTCCGCAAAATCAGATACAGGCTCTTTTCCGTAATCGCAGCTTGCCGCCGCGGGAGTAATGTCTATATGCTTCTCTGCGCCGTTGGAGTTAAGGAACTCACGGGATATATCGATGATCGCCTTGCCGTTCCAGCGAACGCGAAGTCTGGGCTCCTCGGTAACGCGAGCTACCACGGTCGCCTCAAGGTTCTCGCTTTCGGCAAGAGCCATAAATCTTTCAATATTTTCTTTTTCTATAACGACAGCCATTCTCTCCTGAGATTCGGAGATAGCAAGCTCGGTGCCGTCAAGTCCCTCGTATTTCTTGGGAACCTTGTTGAGGTCGATGTCAAGACCGTCGGCAAGCTCGCCTATAGCGACCGACACGCCGCCCGCGCCAAAGTCGTTACATCTCTTTATCATTTAGCAGGCCTACGCGTATCTGAAGAGACGCTGAAGCTTTCTTTCCTCGGGAGCGTTACCCTTCTGCACCTCTGCGCCGCAGGTCTCGACCGAGTGAGAATCGTGCGCCTTCGAAGATCCCGTCGCGCCGCCGATACCGTCGCGTCCCGTACGACCGCCGAGCAGAATTACTACGTCACCGTCAAGGGGGCATTCACGGCGAACGTTAGCGGCGGGAGCTGCCGCGATGACCGCGCCGATCTCCATTCTCTTTGCCGCGTAACCCGAGTGGTAAAGCTCGTCTACCATACCCGTAGCAAGGCCTATCTGGTTACCGTAGGAGGAATAACCCGCCGCTGCGGTCTGAACGATCTTTCTCTGGGGAAGCTTACCGGGAATAGTTTCGCTGACGGGAACGGTAGGATCTGCCGCGCCGGTCACACGCATAGCCGCGTAAACGTAGCTTCTACCCGACAGAGGGTCACGGATAGCGCCGCCTATACAGGTCGCCGCGCCTCCGAAGGGCTCGATCTCGGTGGGGTGATTGTGCGTCTCGTTCTTGAAGAGCAGGAGCCAATCCTCGTCCACTCCGTCAACGGTGACCGTCATCTTTACGGTGCAGGCGTTGATCTCCTCGCTCTCGTCAAGCTTCTTAAGCTGTCCCGTCTTCTTGAGATACTTTGCAGCGAGAGTACCGATATCCATAAGATTCTGCGGCTTCGTTCTGCCGAGCTTCTCACGGGTTTCAAGGTACTGCTTATACGTCTTTTCAAGAAGCTCGTCCTCGAATTTAACGCTGTCTATAGTCGTTAAGAAGGTAGTATGACGGCAGTGATCCGACCAATAGGTATCTATCATCTTTATCTCGGTGATAGTGGGATCTCTCTTCTCTCCCGCAAAATAAGCGCGGCAGAACTTTATGTCGTCGATATCCATAGCAAGTCCAAGCTTTTTGATAAGCTCGGCAAGCGCGTCGTCGGTCATGCTTATAAATCCGTCGACCGTGGCAACGCTCGTGGGAATATCGTATTCCATCGCAAGAGTTTCGGGCTTATCAAGGCTCGCCTCTCTCGCTTCAACGGGGTTGATAACGTACTTTTTTATCTCCGCGATATCATTTTCGGTGAGATCACCGCCCAAAACATATACCTTTGCCGAGCGAACGGTAGGACGGTCGCCGCAGGACATTATCTGAATGCACTGCGCGGCAGAATCCGCTCTCTGGTCGAACTGACCGGGGAGATATTCAACGGCAAAAACGAAACCGCCGTCAGCGCAAAGCTCGCTCGTGGCAATATCGAGCTGAGGCTCGGAGAAAACGCTTCTTACCGCCTCGTCGAACACCTCGGGAGAGATATTCTCCGCGTCGTAACGGTTGAGAATACGAACGCTCGTCAGATTATTAATACCAAGCAAATTTTTAAGCTCGGAATGGAGCGAATTCGCCTCGTGCGCAAGCTCCTTTTTCTTTTCAACAAATATTCTGTATACCATTTGCCGCAGTGCGGCGCCCAAAGCACGCGCGTCGTTATCACGCAAGTGAAGCAGGGCTCCCGCATCCTTTCTTTATTTAAAAATTTCGATTTGCTTTATTAAGAATTACTTATTTGCTTCAAGGGCGCGCTTGCCGATATCGTGACGGTAATACGCGTTTGCAAAGGTGATATGAGCTACCTTTTCATAGGACTTTTCTATTGCAAATTCGAGAGTATCGGCAACCGACGTAGCGCCAAGCACGCGTCCGCCGTTTGTAAGGAGCTTTTCGCCCGAAAGCTTAGCTCCCGCAACGTAGACCGAATCGGCGATAGCGTCGGGAATATTCATCTCGTAGCCCTTTTCGTAGCTCTGAGGATAGCCTGCCGACGCCATAATAACGCAACAAGCGTGTCTTTGGCTGAATTTGACCTCGGTCTCCTCCAGAGTGCCGTTTGTAGTCGCCTGCATAACGGTAAGCAGATCGCTTTCAAGCAAGGGAAGCACCACCTGCGTCTCGGGATCGCCGAAACGGCAGTTATACTCGATGACCTTGGGTCCGTTCGGCGTGAGCATAAGTCCGAAATACAGACAGCCGCGGAATGTTCTTCCCTCTTTATTCATCGCGTCGATAGTAGGCTTGAAAATAGTCTCCATACACTCGCGCGCTATATCCTCGGTGTAATAAGGGTTAGGAGCAACCGTTCCCATACCTCCCGTATTAAGTCCCGTGTCGTTATCGCCCGCTCTCTTGTGGTCCATCGACGAGATCATCGGCTTGACGACCTTTCCGTCGGTGAACGCAAGGACGGAAACCTCGGGACCTGTCAGAAATTCCTCGATAACTATATGGTCGCCGCTCGAGCCGAACTGCTTGTCCTGCATCATCGAAACGACCGCCGTCTTTGCCTCGTCAAGAGTCTGCGCGATTATAACGCCCTTACCGAGCGCCAAGCC
>JAZSJO010000076.1:0-2448 GCA_045534365.1 Eubacteriales bacterium | reverse complement strand
CTCAATTCCGCCAAGAAATCTGCGGAAGCTAAAGGCTTCGATGGCAGAGTGATTGTCCGACATCTGGCGCATACCCGAAATGATGGTGCGCTTTGCGGTCGATATCTCCTCCTCGGAGAAGCTGCCGAGCTGCATCTCGTGGAGCTGTTTTTCGATTTCCGCATAAGCCTTTTCACGGTTCTCGCGCTTAATACCGCAACCGATCATCAAGGTTCCCGTTGCAGAGCCGTATGAGGAATAACAATAATAGCAAAGGCTTTGCTTTTCTCTTACGTTCATAAAGAGCTTCGAGACCGAAGAGCCGCCGAATATCTCGTTGAAAAGGCTCATTGCATAGTAATCCTTATCGCTCATTACAACGCCGCAGGTAAGCCCTATATTAAGTCTGCCCTGTGAGACGTCCATAGTCTCCTCTGCCGTGCGTAGCTTATCGCCTTCACATCTTTCAAACGCCTTTTCCAAACCGCAAAGGCTGGCGTTCTCCCTTTTTAGTGAAGCGAAAGCATCGCCTATCATTTCCACAAGCTCATCGCAATCGTCACTGCCTACGAAGTAGCACTCAAGCACCGAATTCTTGAGGAAAAAGTCAATATTCTCGGTCAGCTCCTCGGGAGTGAACCCCGATATCTGCTCCTCCGTTCCTTCGATCGAGATACCTGCAGGATCGTCTCCAAGCATAAGCTTTTTGCACTGCTCGGCGGCGTATGCCTTCTGGTCGTTTATCTTTGCCTTCAAAGCATCAACAGCTATCTTTTTTTCGCTTTCGATATTAGCCGAATCAAGAAGTCCGTTTTTATCCTTCAAGGGATTTAAAAGTATATCGAGTATGACCTCGCAAACTCCCCTTGCAATACTGCGATCATCGCCTGAAAGTCGAAACCTCTCGCCCAACATCTCGCAGGATATTCTGAAGATATGCCTCTCTCCTATGCTCATTGCGCGCCACGTCACCGTCGCTCCGTAAAGCTCGTCAAGACGCTTATTTATAGCCACCACCGTGGGATAGTTCCCGCTTCCGCGCATCATTACGGCAAGCATAAGCTTGGTAAGCGGCGACCTTTTTTTATCGGCGGGAAGTATAAAATTAAAGGACAAGCGCGACATCTTGAACTTGTCGGTCACAATACTGTGAAAACGCATTCCCGAGTCTTGTCTTACTATCGTCTTTTCTGTCATTATCAATATTTATCCGTTTTTTAGGATAATACCCTTTCAAAAATCATATTTATTATATTTTACACTATTTAGAATTATTTTTCAAGTGGTATTTATAATTTAATTGTTTTACTTGCAAAACAAAGGAGGGGCACGCCCCTCCCTCACGGTTCAGTATATTATCAACCTAAAAATTTTTTAGCGATCTGCTCTGCCGCGCCTTCAAGATAATCGCACTCAACAGACTCGATCATTCCCCTGTCGACCGCACTTGCAACGGTTGTATCAAGCGGGACTTTTGCAAGCAGATCGTAGCCGAATTCGTCTGCGATAGAATCGATATGGCTTTCACCGAATATCTTTATCTCCTTGCCGCAATCGGGACATTTGACAAAGCTCATATTCTCCACGAGTCCAAGAACGGGTATCTTCATCATATCCGCCATATTAGCCGCCTTTTTAACGATCATAGCCACCAGATCCTGAGGGCTGGAAACTATAACGCAACCGTCGATCGGTATGCTCTGGAAAACTGTAAGCGGCACGTCGCCCGTTCCGGGAGGGCAGTCTATGAGAAGATAGTCAAGGTCTCCCCACGCGCAATCGGTCCAGAACTGACGGACGGTGCCCGAAATGATAGAGCCACGCCAAACTACGGGGTGAGTCTCGTCGTCAAGCATAAGATTGACCGACATAAGCTTGATTCCCGTGCTTGTTTCGGGGGGAAGCATATTTCCCTCTCCGTCACCCTCAACGTCGGCGCGTACGCCGAAAGCCTTTGGGATAGATGGGCCCGTGATATCCGCGTCGAGAATACCTACCTGATAACCCATTCTGTTAAGGTGTACGGCGAGCATCGAGGTAACGAGAGATTTACCGACTCCGCCCTTTCCGCTCATAACCGCGATTATGTGTTTAACGTGACTGTTTTTATTAGGCGCGTCCTTGGGAACGCCACCGTTTTTCGAGGGGCAATTCGCCGAGCACGTGGAACAATCGTGTGTGCATCCTTCTGCCATTTTGAACCTCCGATATTTTATAGATAATTTTTTCAAGCAATATTATACAACATTATTTACCAAAATGCAATAGCAATTCAAAAAAAGGTATGTAATTTTAAATGATTAATAAATTGCAGTTTATTTAATTCTTTTTTATGTCCTTTTCTTTCCTCGTCGAAATGAAAACAGCCTGCGCTACGCTTCGGCACGCAAATGCGAGCATTTGCTCTGACGAAAAGAACGCCGCTTAAGAGGAGAAGAAGTCTGCGCGTTCGGCAGACTTCACTAACCG
>JAZSJO010000078.1:0-3258 GCA_045534365.1 Eubacteriales bacterium | reverse complement strand
TGAAAAAAACAGTTAAAATAATCATAGTGGTATTAGCCGTGCTAATGCTTGCATCAGTGCTTTCCGCATGCTCCTCACAGGGCGAGAGCGTGATGACTATTGCCGACAAGGGAATGAGCGTTAATACCTACCAGCTCCTGCTTTGCAGAATGAAGGGAACGCTTTACAGCTACGGATATGATGTAACCAATGAAAAGTTCTGGAGAACCATCATAAGCACCGACGGAACGACCTACGATGATTACTTCACAGCAAGCGTGCAGGAGCAGGCGAGTCGCTATATTATAGCCGACTATCTGTTTGATCGCAACGGTCTTATCCTTACAGACGATCGAATCGAAATGGTTGACAAGCTCATGAACGCTTACGTTAAGCAGGCGGGATCTAAAGGCGAGCTTAATTCCAGACTTGCAAAATTTGGCGCTAACTACGATATTCTCCGCGAGCTTTTAATACTTGAAACCAAGATAGATATGCTTAAGGATCATCTTTACGGAGATAAGGGCGAGCTTTTGGACGAGGACGTAAAGGAACGGTATTTCAATTACAATTATGTGGCTTTCGGTCAGATTTTCCTTGCAACCTATTCCTATATCAATGAGCTCGATGAGTTTGAAGATCAGGTGTATTACACCGATGAAAAATATACCACTATCGCATATGATACCGTAAACGGCGTAACGAAGACCAACGAATACGGTAAGGTTATAGTCGATAAATTCGGAGATCCTCGCTATTATACCGCTGATGGCAAGATAGCGTACGATACCCAAAGGGGCGTTGTGGGATATGAAGCCGAGAAGGACGAGGACGGCAATATCAAAACCGATGAGGACGGTATAGTTATTAAAAAGATCGATAAAATGACCGCCGCCGAGATAGAGGAGGTTGCGCAAAGGGCAAGCGCGTATCTTGAAGCATGCCAAGGCGATATTGACGCGTTTATAGAGCATGCCGAGATATATGGCGAGAGAGAAGGCGACGGAGAGACGATGTATCTCTATTCGGGCGCAGATTATTACGGCTCTATTGATTCTTCTCTCGCTTATCTCGACGATATTGCCGAAGGAATCAAGAAGGGTGAGCTTGAGGATTGCTTCCTCGTTCAGTCAGAATACGGATTCCATATCGTGTGCAAGTATGAGATGGAGAATGGTGCTTACGACGACGAGAAGCACTATGACACATTCAGCGATTTCTATCTCAATCTTATCGCAGGCATTTTTGACGACGAGTGTAAGCAGTATGAGTCTGCGGTGGTGATCAACGTTGACGCTATAGAGGGAGCTCCTACCATAGCCGAGGTTGAGGTCAATACCCTGTACTGATAATAAATTTTAAGGATTACAAAATGAAAAGATTTAATTTTAAATGGACGGCGGCAAGATTTGTCGCAATATCTCTCGTGCTATGCACAGCTATATCCTTATTTTCGGCTTGCTCCGAGCCGGAAAGAGAGACCTCGGCAGATACCTCACCCATATTTGAGTGTGACGGTATCGAGCTTCCTCTCTTTTTCTACGAGTTTATGATGTCGAGAGTAAAGGGTAGCCTTGCGAGAAATCAGTACAAGGTCACTACCCCAAATTTCTGGTATACCGTTATAGAGGGCGACGGCAGAACATACGAGGAGTTTTACAACGATTACGTTCTTGAAAGATGCAAATATTACTTGGCGGCGCTGGTCATATTCGAGCAGGAGGGACTGACCCTTCCTCAAAGCAAGCTGCAGGAAATTGATGAAGAGATTCAATTTTACATCGAATATGACGGTGAGGGGAGCGAGGATGATTTCAACGCATCCATCAGAAAGCTGGGCGTTGATGCAGAGGCTCTCCGACGTTGCTATATTATCGAGGCAAAATACGAGTATCTTATGACGTATCTTTACGGTGACGGTGAGCTTATCGGCGACGTTGTAAAGGACGATTATTATGAGAATAATTACATTCGCTTCAAGCAGATCCTTTTCCGAAAGTATAAGTACGAGTATGAGTACGACGAGCAGGGAAATTTGATGTATTTTGATCCCTCCACCGGCAAGCCCATATACGACACCGAGAACGGCGGGGTAAAATACGATGAAAATGGCAGCAGACTCAAGGATAGCTACGGCGTGACCATTTATTTTGATGAAACGGGAAAGATACTTTACGACACCAATAACGGAAGACCCTCCGAAAAGCTGGATGAGAACGGCGACGCTATAAAGATCTATTACGGCGATTCTCAGCTCTATTCAAGACTTAACGAGGCAAACGAGATTGCGGCAAGCATCACAAAGGAGGATTATGCTGCGTTTGAAGCCAAGCTTGCCGAGGTCAACGGGGAGGAGATGATATTCGAGACGTATACCGACGGATACTATCTTTCCAGACTTGAAGAAGAGAACTACATTGAATACGAATACATCAAGGTAATTCTTGCAGGGCTTGAGGATATGGACGAGGGTGAGGTCGCGGTTATCGAAAGCGAGCACGGATATCACGTTGTAATGAGATATGAGCTTGACGACGCTAAATATAACGACAGCGAATATTCTTATTGGTTTGGTGATCTTAATGAAAAGATAATTCTTGATCTTTTCCGTCAGAAGATCGACGAGGTGCTTCCTGAGATCGCTGTGAACGAAGAAAATATTGCAAGAGCAAGATCTATAACCAGAGTGGGAATAAATTACGATTATTGATAATATATCAAAATTTTCAAGCGGGCTTGATCTGTAAAAAAGACGATTTTTTCGTTTTTTTGAGGTCGAACCCGCTTTTTTGTTTAGCTTTCAGAAAAATATAATACGGAATTTTGAGATTTCGACTGAAAGCGACGTTAAAAACTAATATTTTCTGTTGACGAATCCTCCAATATGTGATACAATATATAATGTATAAATATTTTTATGTAAATCATTACCTTGAATGGAGATACGGTTATGAAGAGTAATGAATTGGTAAAATCAGAGCAAAGGATCCCTGCTCTCCGGAGCTTGGATTCGATGCTTAATGAAATAAGAGATGACGTTGCGGCATTCAGACAGCGTGATCCCGCGGCGAAAAGCGATATAGAGATAATTCTGCTTTATTCGGGATTTCACGCAATTCTTGCATACCGCGTGGCTCATAAGCTTTATGTAAGCGGACATACGTTTTCGGCAAGAGCGGTTAGCCAGATAGCAAGATTTTTTACGGGAATTGAAATACATCCGGGCGCCACTATAGGTAAAAGACTGGTTATAGACCACGGTATGGGGATCGTTATCGG
>JAZSJO010000004.1:0-3152 GCA_045534365.1 Eubacteriales bacterium | reverse complement strand
CAATAAGGAAGTATATCGAAGATCAAGAGAAACACGATATTGCGTTAGATAAATTATCAGTAAAAGAATACGAAGACCCTTTTAAGGGTAGCAAGTAATACGAACGCCCTTTAAGGGGCGGCAAAAGTGGCAAAGGCAATAGGCTTGAACAAAGTGAAAGCCAGCGACTTGAGTCGCTGGCCGGTAGCTTTGGGCTTTTAGCCCTTGTGCAAACCACCCGTTTGACGGGTGGTTATGATTGGAAACGGTTATTCTGCTATTTCGGTAACGGCGCCCATAAATATCGGCAGAGAGGACTCGTTGTCGATTATCAGATAAACGAAGGGGCGGTCGAGAGTTATATAAATCGGCTCTGCCGTATCGGGTGACGCGCTTGTGGCGTAGACCGTGATCGCGGTAACTGCAGCCGCCTTCGTTCCCGCATCCGTAAGGTCTATGACCGTCTTGTGAAGCACTCCGCTGACCGCAAGATTTCCGTCGGCACACTCGCCCATATTTTCAAGCTCCGCAACGGGCCCTGCGAAGAGCTTGTTAAGCCCCATCGCCTTCAAGGTCTTCGTCATATCAGAGCTGTATTCGTACTTAAACTGCGGAAGCCTTGCGCGAACATCGGCAAACTTGGCACCCTTTACGAGAGAAAGCAGGGCACTTGCGTCAAGCTCCGCAATATAATCGTAGACCGAAATATCCTCGCCCGGCAGAATAGCCACGAAGCTGTATCCGCCCTTGTATCTCTTGATGAAGCCCTGTGAGCGCTCGTCGCATATATAAGCGCTTTCGGGGGAATACATCATATTTACCGTGGTAGTATTTCCGTATATATCGGTAAATTCATCCTCTTGTATATCGTATTCGTTATACTGACTTGCCCATTTTGCGTCGAAAACGAGTGCGTTTATAAGATAAAGCATTGCCGAGGGGTCGATTTTGTCGAGAAGCTCCTTTATCATTCCGTCGGTGTTCTCATCTACCCAGGAGTTTATCTCGTCAACCGTAGTTGCGTCAAAGGCTCTTTTCTTTATTTCGGCGTTGTAATAACGCTTGTTAACGTTGATGAAATCCTCTTTGACGGAAAGCGAATCGGAATTTCGAAACCAGATGGAATTGGCAATATGAAGCTTTGCGTCGTCGCTCGACGGAAGCCCGGCCACATAGCTCTGATATTCCTCGTTGAGTCTGTCTATAGGCATTCCCAGAAGCTCCTCAAGCTCGGCAAGCGTCTCTCCCTGCGCGCCGTTTGCAGTCATAGCAAGAGCCAGAGCTACCGATAAGGGAGAGATAAGCAGGCTGTCGTTATTATTTCTCTGTTTCAGCGTTTCCTTGAAAAGCTCCACCGAAAATTTTGTCTGCGCCAAGGTGAATTCGTCCGTGACGGTGTCGAATATGGGCATTACGGGATACAGAGATCCGTCCGTCTCGCCTCCCTTGTCGCTTTCTGCTTCCGATTCGGTCTCACTATTGCCCTCCAATTCCGCTCCGCTATCGCTCTCCGTTATCGATCCTTCATCACTTCCCTCCGTAAGACAAACGGGGCTGTCGGCGTCACATCCTGCAAGAGAATATAGAGAAAGAAGCATAAAAAGACATAAAATTAGACTTAAAATTCTGTTTTTCATAAATTATCCTTCCTTTATTGTTTTTCCAAGCCCTCGAGAATATCGATAAAGGCATCTGCAAGTGACGGGTATTTTTCGCTGTCAAGTGCTATCGTTACGCTCTCCCCGTCGGAATTGTTAAAGGTAAATATCAAAGCCGAGTCGGGATCCATGAGTATCGCGTCAAGCGTTGCGGAATAAAGAGTATTCGAGCTTAAGCTTGCCGACGGGACGCCCTCCGCCAAAGCACCCGTGACCTTCTCGCTGTACGAATAGCTCGGGGAGGGGGGACAGGTTACGACCTCTGCCACAACGCCTGACACATACGTGTCCTCTTCCGTGTGCGTCTCCTCGCTCACACCGTAATCAATATCCGCGCTCTCCCCCTCCGAAGTGTCATACGAGTCCGTATACCAGAGGAAGTTTGAATAGAAAATAAAGCTATCCTCGTTCTCATTGACAAGCTCTGCGGCGCGTGAAAGCGCGTCGCTGTCGGTCACCGAAACTGTACCGTCCGGCATAGCTACGGTAAGCGACGTTATCTTCGCGGTGTCGGGATATATCTTCTCTATATGCTCCTGCATATTGCTTTCGTCGGGCAAGACGCGTATCGCGTCGTCACGGTCCATAAATCCAATCACGCCAAGTATGGCGAGACATAAGGCGAAGGTCGCGCAGGAGAGAGCAACCCTTCGTCTTTCCTTCTTTTTTCTTATCAGATCGTCCCTGCGCCGATATATCTCCGCGCAAAAATCCTCGTATCTTTTCATTTTATGCTAACCCTTTCTTCCGATAGTGAAACGAAGCTCCTCCTTCGCGCGATATAAAAGATTGTCGATCTGCTTTCGGCTTATCTTCATTACCTTTGCCGCTTCTGCGTACGACAGATCCTCAAGATATACCAGATACACCGCCTCTCTCATTTTTTGAGGTAGCTTTTCAAGAGCCGAATAAAGCTTTTCTCTTTCCTCTGCCCGTGCGTATTCGTCCTCGACCGAGTCTGTATCCGTGAGATACGCGAGGCTGTCCTCAAGAGATATCGTCGTCTCGCGCCCTCTTTTCCTCAAATAGTCGATGGCACGGCTTCGTCCAAGCATATAAAGGTAGGTCTTCAGAGACACCTTGAAATTGTACCTTTGAGGCTCTGCCGCAATATAAGCGAAAACGTCAATGGCAATATCCTCGGCGGCGAACGTATCGTGGGTAAAGCCGTTTATGAAAAGAGTGAGCGGGATGCGGTATTCTTTTACTATCTGCTCGAAGGCAAGCTCATCTCCATTGAGATATCGGCGGTAGCTACTTGCGCCTTTTTCCATAGAGTCGTTGCCTTTCGTTTTTCTTTCTGCTTATTATACGAACGAAATTTCAAAAATCCTTATGATCTTCAAAAAATCTCCAAAAAATTTTTCTCAACTCTATTTTACCATAAAAAAGCGCGCCTTGCAATACAAAAAGCCTGCGAGGAAGCCTCGCAGGCGCAGACTGTCGAAAAAGCCGTTCTACCGCAAGCGATAAAAATAAAAAAGAAAATAAACCGAACAATTGAAAGGTTCAAAT
>JAZSJO010000044.1:0-18630 GCA_045534365.1 Eubacteriales bacterium | reverse complement strand
AGTTGGCCATTAGTATTGTCTTCCTAAGACCGCTTGGCCCTCCGACTTAGGATATTACAGACATCAGCTTTATAAGGATATTCATAGCGGGTCCAGCGGTATCCTTGAAGGGATCACCAACGGTATCTCCCGTGATTGCCGCCTTATGTGTAGCACTTCCCTTTCCACCGAAGTTACCTGCCTCAATGTATTTCTTAGCGTTATCCCACGCGCCGCCCGCGTTAGCCATAAAGACTGCAAGCATGGTAGCTGAAACCAGACCGCCGATGAGAAGTCCGCCAAGTCCTTCATAGCCGAGAATAAATCCGAATGCAATGGGAGAGATAAGCACGATAAAACCCGGAACGATCATCTCACGGAGAGATGCTTTGGTAGAAATATCGATACATCTGTTATAATCGGGCGCCATCTTACCTTCAAGTATCTCGGGATGAGCCTCATACTGCGCGCGAACCTCGTCAACCATCTTGTTAGCCGCACGACCTACAGAGCCGATGGTCAACGCGCTGAACAGATAAGGAAGCATAGCGCCTATAAGTATACCGATAAGCACCTTTGGATCGGTGAGAGATATCTGTACCTTTGCCGCCTCGATAAATGAGATAATAAATGAAAGAGAGGTCAGAGTTGCAGATCCTACGCTGAATCCCTTACCGATAGCCGCGGTAGTATTACCGACCGCGTCAAGCTTGTCGGTGATTTCACGAACGTTATGAGGCAATTCTGCCATTTCCGAAATACCGCCCGCATTATCCGCGATAGGTCCATAGCCGTCAACCGAAACAGTAATTCCGACGGTAGATAGCATTCCTACTGCCGCAAGCGCGATACCGTAGCTTCCGCCAAAGAAGTAGGAAACAGCAATTACAGCAGCGAGGCAAGCGATAGTGAGCCAGGTGGACTTCATTCCAACGCCAACGCCTGCGATTATATTTGTACCGTGACCGGTGGTGGATTCTTTAGCGATCTGCTTGACCGCTTTAAATTGATCGGAGGTATATAGCTCGGCGATAAATCCAACCCCAATACCAGCCAAAAGACCCGAAATAACACAAACGAGAAGCTTCCAGTTAGCAACATAGAATATTGACAAAAGAACCGCCACAACTATGACAATACCGGTTGCGATATAAGTCGCAATATTGAGAGCCTTGTGAGGATCTGCCCACTTCTTGGCGCGGATTATCATAACAGAAATGATAGACGCAATAGCACCAACGCCGCAAAGCAATATTGGGAACAAAAGATATTTTGCAAGATTTGCAGATGTGTTGAGAGTTAGCAATGCCATTGTAAGCGCGGAAAGAACCGATCCAACGTAGGACTCGGTAAGATCGGAGCCCATGCCCGCAACGTCACCAACATTGTCACCAACGTTGTCGGCAATAGTAGCAGGGTTTCTGGGGTCATCTTCAGGAATACCTGCCTCAAGCTTACCAACGAGATCCGCTCCTACGTCTGCCGCCTTGGTATAGATACCGCCGCCAACACGGGCGAAGAGCGCAATAAGTGAGCATCCAAGGCTATATCCTGTAAGGATCTGAATAGGCGCGTGAATGTCACCCATAATGAGGTAGACCACGAGAGTGATTCCCGCAAGACCGAGCAGACCGAAGCCAACTACCGAAAGCCCAAGAACCGCGCCGCCGCTAAATGCCAGATTAAACGCGCCTGACATGCCCTCGTCGCGCGCCTTGATAGCCGTACGAGCGTTTGCTTTGGTAGCGATAAACATACCGATCCAGCCTGCCGCCGCCGAAAACAACGAGCCTATAACAAAGCAGATTGCCGCTTTCCAACCGATGCCCTCGGCTCCCTGAAGTGCGGGGATAAATCCCAACACGGTAAGTAATACTCCTATTCCCAAAATAAAGGGAATGATCAACTTGTATTCACGAGTCAGGAACGTCATAGCTCCGTCGTGAATACGCTTGTGAATGTCCTCTACTCTTTTGTCGTTGATTGCAACTCTTGACACTCTGCGAAATAGCACGAAAACATAGCCAAGAGTAATCACCGATGCAAAGATCACAAGAATTAAAGGAAGATATATCTCCATCTGCATGATTTTTCTCCTTAAAAAAATTTTTGATGTTGCCATTATAGCATATTTTTTTATTTATTTCAAGTGGTTTGCGTTTTTTTTTAAAAAAAATCACCAATAATTTACACTATTTGATCACTCACAATAAAATAACAATATGATCTCAAATAATTATATGCTAAAAACCCGAGCTTTGACGGATAGATCATCTCGCAAATTCTTTATGCGCTTGATCAATTATTGCATCTGCAACAGCCTTCTTAGGTATGGATGCATCTCTTAACGATATTCTCGCGATCAGTACCGACGCAGGCACGTTCACTCTTTACTTAGCAATGCGCGATCCTTGATAGCTCCCGACGCCAACTGAAAGGAATAGCAAAAAATATGAATACAAGGTATATGATAAAAGAGAGCTTGAACCTTCACTCCCTCACAACATCTGTCACATCGGCATCGTAAAGCGTTCGGGTGATGAATAGACGGTTCTTGCCTAAAAGTAGAGTTGAGATGTATTACCGCGATAAAATTCGATCCACTCGGCGATTCATTGAGAAGTTGGAAGAATACATATATTACTACAACGATCAGAGAATTTCTCTCAAACTAAAAGTAATGAGCCCGATTCAATACCGAGCTCATTCGCGATCAATTTAATATTTAATTTTGTCTAAACTTTTGGGTTCACTTCAGCCCAGGGGCTGTTTTTTTGATGTGTTCGATCGTGTGAAAACGATCAGAATCTGCTGATATTCGTTTTTACATATTTGACCATCTTATTCTGGATATATCTCTTATTATCCGAGAGGAACTTTTCGGTGCGCTCGTAGCTTCCGTCGGCGTTCTCGTGAAGGAAAACGAACGCCTTTCCAAGCTCGCCGTCGGCGTTCTTCTCAAGAGCCGACGCTATCGACGCGATTATATCCTTATTAGCGAGAACGTAGAGATTCCATACGCTCTCGTTTGCTCTGTCCACAAGGTCGTAAAGCATCTTGTATGCTATCAAGGGCTCGTAAGCATCGGTCTCAAATATCTCGCTCCCCGACTCAAAAACGTTTTCCGTCCAGACCTTTGCCGCGGTAGACGAAAGGTTTGCCATAACGTACGTCATCTTTTTATTTATCTTTTCAAAATCAAGCTCTTCGATCGAAACGTTCGATTTCTTCTTATTGTCGTAAAGAAAATAATTTGCCTTTTCATCCGTGGAAACGATAGCGGCGAAAAAGAGGAGGGCGCAACCCAGAATAATAAGCACTACTCCAAAAACTATAAACAACGCCTTGAGCCAGCCCTCGCTACCGCCTCCGCCGAAGACGATGACGAGAATTCCCGATATGATAAGAATTCCGCAAAGAGCAATCAGGATCAGCTGAAGATTATTCTTGATAAAGCCTTTTACACTGTTCATAAATACTCCAAAAACTTTAATTATTTAAAAATGCATATTCACTATCTGTAATTATAACATATATCGCCGCGTTTTGCAAGAAGTTTTATTATTTTTTAAAAAATCTTTTATCGGTGAAGCGCCAACGCCTTTCGCGGTCGGTCTTTTCGGCGTAATCTATTCCGACGCGCTCCGAGAAAACGAGCTCGGGAGAAAAGCCGTCGTCCTCTATCCACAGAACATTTGAGCTTTTCATATCTATACGGTTATACGAGCGGTCGACGCCTGCGAATTTCGTAAATTTCCCGGGGCCGTAATAGCCCTCGACGCCCCTTATAAGAACGCCCTGCGGCTCTCCCTCCCTGCCCGTGATAACGTTGAACATATTATACATTCCGTAGCACAAATAGACGTACGAATAGCCGCCCTCAAGCCAGAGCGTCGAATTTCTTTCGGTCTTTCCGCGGGAGGCGTGGCAGGCGGTATCGTTCTCGCCCAAATAGCACTCGGTCTCGATTATTCTCATTTTAAGTATCTCTCCGCTCTCCTTTTTCAAGCAGATAAGCTTTCCAACAAGAGCGGGCGCCGCAACGTCGGCGTTTTGCAGATAAAAGGAGTTATCAATACGCATTTTTTGCTCCTAACAATATTTTTCATCTTAATTTTATCACGAGTATGTCAAAAAATCAAGTAAATTGGGCAAAATTCATATTTTATTCCATAGTATGAAATGATAATTGAAAAATACGACGAAAACGAAAAAAATCTGCAATTTACTTGACTAAAGCATTTAAATATAGTATAATAAAAATGTATTTTTTATTTTTGTGACACTCGGAGGAGCAAAATGATAAAATTAAGAGAAAACGGTGTTTTTTACGAAAACGGCAGAGTTTTGGAATCTTCTTCCGTATCTGCTGCCGAGGCGAGAAAAAATACTATCGCATATCAGATACTAAATGCCCATAACGTATCGGGAAACGATTCCCAACTGAAGATAAAATTTGACGCGATGGTGTCTCACGACATCACCTACGTCGGAATCATTCAGACCGCGCGTATCGGAGGTCTTTCCGAATTCCCTATTCCCTACGCGCTGACCAACTGCCACAATTCTCTTTGCGCCGTCGGCGGTACTATCAACGAGGACGACCACGTTTTCGGTCTCTCCGCGGCAAAGAAATACGGCGGCATCTACGTTCCCGCCAATCAGTCGGTCATTCACTCCTACGCTCGCGAGGAGCTCGCGGGATGCGGCAAGATGATACTCGGCTCGGATTCTCACACCCGTTACGGCGCGCTCGGTACTATGGGCATTGGTGAAGGCGGCCCCGAGCTTGTAAAGCAGTTACTTAAGGACACATACGACATAAAAGCCCCCGAGGTAGTTCTCGTTCATCTGACGGGCAAGCCCAAAAAGGGCATCGGCCCTCACGACGTGGCTATCGCGCTCGTTGGCGCGACCTTTGGAAACGGCTTCGTCAAGAACAAGGTACTTGAATTCGTTGGAGAAGGTGTTAAAAACCTCCCCATTGATTTTACAAACGTCATTGCCGGTTTTACCACCGAGACCACCTGTCTCTCGTCTATCTGGGAGACGGACGAGGTAGTGGCAAAGCATTACGCCGTTCACGGCAGACCCGAGGATTACAAGGAGTTGAAGCCCTGCGGCGTTGCTTACTACGACTCAATGATCGAGATCGACCTTTCAAAGATGGAGTCGATGATAGCGCTTCCCTTCCACCCCTCAAACGCTTATACGATAAAGGAATTTCTTGCAAACGCAAAGGAAATCCTCGCCAAAGTCGAGGCAGAGGCAAAGGTGAAATTCCCCAAGTGCGACCTTGACCTCGTATCGAAGGTGCAAGAAGACGGAAGCGTGCTTGCCGATCAGGGTATCATCGCGGGCTGCGCGGGTGGTATGTTCGACAGCATCGTTGAGGCGTCCGACATTCTGAGTACCGGCAACGTGGGTAATTCCTATTTCAATCTTTCTGTCTATCCCACGAGTATTCCCGTGTCCCTCGCGCTTACCAAGACAGGCGTTTCGGCAGAGCTTCTTCAGAACGGCGCGGTCATCAAGCCCTCCTTCTGCGGCCCTTGCTTCGGAGCGGGTGACGTTCCCGCAAACAACGGTCTTTCTCTCCGTCACACGACGAGAAACTTCCCCAACCGAGAGGGCTCGAAGCCGGGCGAAGGTCAGGTCTCGGGCGTTGCTCTGATGGACGCGAGAAGCATTGCGGCTACGGCGGCAAACGGCGGCAAGATAACCCCCGCTACCGATATTGATTACGATTATTCTCCCATAGATTACGAATTCGACAAGTCGGTCTACGACAAGCGCGTTTATTACGGCTTTGGAAAGGCAGATCCCGAGACCGAGCTTATCTTAGGTCCTAACATCACAAGCTGGCCCGATCAGTTTGAGCTTGGCGAAAATCTCCTCGTTGAGCTGACGGCGGTCATTCACGATCCCGTGACCACCACCGACGAGCTTATCCCCTCGGGCGAGACCTCGTCTCTGCGCTCAAATCCCCGCCGTCTTGCCGAGTTCACCCTCTCAAGACGCGTTCCCGAGTACGTGGGACTCTCCAAGTCGGTCGCTGAGGAAGAGGCGGCACGTCGTGACGGAAAAGCGACGGAAAAGCTTTCTGCAATTCTCTCGAAGGTAGGCAACGCCGACGAGCTTGCAAAGAACACCCAGTTCGGCTCTTGCGTATTCGCCAACAAGCCGGGTGACGGCTCTGCGCGCGAGCAGGCGGCGTCCTGTCAGAAGGTGCTTGGCGGATTTGCCAACATCTGCTACGAGTTCGCTACCAAGCGCTACCGCTCCAACTGTATAAACTGGGGCATCCTTCCCTTCACGCTCGACGCTGACACCAAGTTTGAATACGAGGTCGGTGATTGCGTATTCGTTGAGGGCATAAGAAACGCTCTTATCGCGGGTGAGGAAAAATTCAACGCGAAGGTCATCCGCAATTCGGGCAAGGTCGAAGATCTTACGCTCTACGTCAAGGGATTGACGAACGAGGAAAAAGAAATACTTCTCGCAGGTTGCCTGATGAATCATTATAAGATAAAAAACTCTTAAAACGAGGAAATTGCTATGAATAAAATCAAAATGACTACCCCCCTCGTCGAGATGGACGGCGACGAGATGACGAGAATAATATGGAAGATGATAAAGGACGAGCTTCTTCTTCCCTTCGTCGACCTTAAGACAGAATATTACGACTTGGGACTTCCCGAGAGAGAAAAGACGCGTGACAAGGTGACCTTTGACTCGGCGTACGCTACGCAGAAATACGGCGTTGCCGTCAAGTGCGCGACGATAACTCCCAACAAACAGAGAGTTGAGGAATACAACCTCTCGGAGATGTGGAAGTCGCCCAACGGCACCATCCGCGCGATCCTTGACGGAACCGTCTTCCGCGCGCCTATCATTATCGATTCGATAAAGCCCGTGGTACGTAATTGGAACAAGCCTATCACCATCGCCCGTCACGCATACGGCGACGTTTATAAGGCTACCGAATACCGCGTTCCCTGCGAAGGCACGGCAACTCTCTCCTTCAAGGGCAAGGACGGCACCGAGTTCTCCAAAACGATCTACGATTTCGAGTGCGCTGGCGTGCTTCAGGGACAGTACAACAAAGACTCCTCGATAGTCAGCTTCGCTCACTCCTGCTTCAAGTTCGCTATCGACACAAAGCAGGATCTCTGGTTCTCCACCAAGGACACGATCTCCAAGCAGTACGACCAGACCTTCAAGCTTATCTTTGAGGAGATATACAACAGAGATTACAAGGCAAGGTTTGAAGAGCTTGGCATTGAATATTTCTACACTCTTATCGACGACGCGGTCGCGCGCGTTATCAGAAGCGAGGGTGGCTACATCTGGGCTTGTAAAAACTACGATGGCGACGTTATGTCGGATATGGTATCCACCGCATTCGGATCTCTTGCTATGATGACCAGCGTTCTCGTCTCTCCCGACGGTAAGTACGAATACGAAGCGGCTCACGGCACGGTAACCCGCCACTACTACCGTTATCTTAAGGGGGAGGACACCTCCACCAATCCTATGGCGACCATCTACGCCTGGTCGGGCGCGCTTCGCAAGAGAGGTGAGCTTGACTCTCTTCCCGAGCTTGTAAGCTTTGCAGATAAGCTTGAAGAGGCTTGTATCGACACTCTCAACGACGGAATTATGACCAAAGATCTCGTAGGTCTCGTTGACGAGGGATTCAAGGCGACCGCGACCAATACCGCAGGCTTTATCAAGGCTATAAGAGAAAGACTTGAAGCAAAGCTTTAAATAAACAAAAACTCAGTTGGTTTTCCAACTGAGTTTTTTCGTCAGCTCTGTTACAGAATACGGTTGATGTGTAAATTTTGATTTGTCGAATTGTTTTTATTTGTCCTTTTCTTTCCTCGTCGAAAGAAAAGGACGAAAAGAAACAGATAAACTGCAATTTATTTATAAACTAAACTATCGGAATACCAATCGTCGCAATGAATCTGCCGTCCTTCATAGTGCTTTCAAATATGCCGCCCATCTCTTCGAGTATCTTCGCGCAGGTCTTAAGACCGATCCCATTACTCTCGGCGCGATTTTCTCCCGCCAACACCGCGTTTTCAAAGCTTATTACCAAATTATCATCTTTTATCAAGGATCTGATAACTATAGGAGAGCTTGGATCGGCATATTTTACTATATTTGAGAAAATATTACCTATAACTCTGCCGAAATATACCTGCTCTATTTTTATCTGCGCTTTGGGGATCTTATCCTTACGCTCGATACGATATCTCTTTTCCTCAAGTAAGATCGTATGCTCCGCTATCATATGCTCAATGACGTCGGATGACCTTACGGTCATACTATCGCCTATCTTCTCATTTTTGCTGAAAACGAGGAAATATGAGAACATATCGTCGGAAAGAGTCTTCAATCTCAAGGCGTTTTCCTTACACGCGGCAAGATACTCGCTACTGTCGGCGTCCTTATTCTGAAGCTCCATCAGATCAAGATACCCGAGCATTACCGTAAGCGGCGTTCTTATATCGTGAGACATAGCGGTTATAAGTCCCGTATTCGCCTCCCACGCCTGCCTCTCCTTGGTCATCTTATCAACTATGGTATTTCTCATACTGTTGACGTCGTCGGCAAGTGAGGTTATCTCGTCGTTTCCGTCAAGAGCTATAGGAAGATCAAGGCTTCCGCTCTCAACTCTCTTTACATTGTGCGCCAGACGGTTTACTCTCGTAACGGTCGTAGAAAAATTGAAAAGCATAATTGCCGCCATCACAAGCAGAGCCACCACGATAGAAGCGGCAAACACCAGATTATGCATAAAGTCCTCGGTGTAGTCAACGACGGTAATGAGAAGCGTTCCGTCGACGAAAAATACGGGACTCATCTCTCTGTTTCCGTCAAGAAGCTTACTCAAAGCTTCCTGATACTCGGCTCTCGCCTCCTCGTTGAGATATTCCTCAAAGCCACGGTCACCCGAAAACCAACCGCCGTTAGATACCCCGCCTTCCGTCGACGATTCAACGGTCTCGACCGTCTCCTCGCCTCCCGTCCCGCCGGCGTCTCCGTTTCCATCAACGCTTTCGGCTTCGGTCTCACTTGCGCTCTCGTATTCGGTGTCTGACGCGGTCCCGCCTTCCTCATCCGAAGACTCCGTATCTCTTTCAATATCCGTCGACGTTTCGCTCTCGCCCTCAAGCTGTTCAAACCACTCGGGCGCATATATAAGATTAGAGTCCTTATAAAGAACTATATCCACGTATCTTCCCGCCGACCACTTCGATATTTTGTCGGAATCGTTTATCGAGAGCTTGTTCTCGAAGACGTAGTCCTGAAAATCCTGTATATATCCCTCGGCTCTTTCCTGATTGCTCTCCTCGTTAAGATAATAACGCCAGACGAGGAAGTTTCCAAACTCTCTCACCATCAAAAAGACCAGAGCGGCTATCAACAGAGCCAAGGTCATTACGATAAGCAGCTTGTTTTTAAGGGACATAAATCTTTTGACTTTTTTTTCTTTAGCCAAGCTGATACCCCTTTCCCCAAACGGTTCTGATTATTCTGGGATTTGACGGATCGTCCTCAAGCTTTTTTCTTATGTTCAGCATATTCACCATAACGTTATTCGCGCTTGAGGGAAGCGCTCTTTCCTCCCAGACCGCCTCGTATATGGCGTTGGATTCCATCGCCTCACCTCTATGCTCCAGAAGGAAGAAAAATATGTCGGTCTCTTTATCGCGAAGCCCGGGATTCTCTCCCCTTTTCAAAACGATCCTTTCGGTTATATTGACCTCAACGCCGCAAGGCAGAGAGACCGTTTCGCCGTTGCTCTCCTTGCCCTTGTAGATCATATATCTTCTGAGGAGAGATTCGACCTTCAAAATAAGCTCCACGGACGAAAAGGGCTTGACGAGATAGTCGTCTCCGCCGCTGAGATAGGCGCTTTCCTTGTCCGAATCAAGCGATTTTGCCGTCAGAAACAGAACGGGAGCCATAGTAAGCCTTCGTATCTCCTCCGTCGCCTCGATCCCCGACATCTGCGGCATCATAATATCCATTATAATAAGATCGAATTCACCGCTCTTTATCGCCTCGACAGCCACAGTGCCGTTGAAGGCCTCCTCGACAAGATACCCCTTGCTTTGAAGCAAAAGTCTGACTATCTTACGAATGTCACTCTCGTCGTCGACTATAAGGATCCTTACCGTTCCTTCCATTTCCTCTCTCCCTTTCCGAAAGTTCCTTTATTTACTGCAATTATACCATACAAAGAGACAATTTACAATAAAAACCAAAAATAATTAATATTTTTTAAGACAATAAAAATTCAAAAAAGAGAGCCAAGCTCTCTTTTTCGCTTATTTTCTGTCGGAGCTATTATAGGAAAAAAGTCCGCCGAAGGCAATATTTTTAAGTCCGCAGATATAGGACGCATAGATGACCGCCAATGCAGGCAGAGCCGTCAGGAAATGCACGTACCAAAGAGAATTGAGCGTTACGCCGTTTACCTGCAGAGCAAGAATCCCCGTGTACATTCCGTCAACGATCAGCTTTATCGCCGTAGCGATGCTACCGACTCCGTCAACGAATCCTCCGTCAAAGGCAAATGCAAGCGTCATAAGCAGAGCAAGAAAAAGGCTTAACGAATTTGCGAGCAGCCATATCTTAACGGGTATCCACAAGCTTTTTTCTCTTTTGCCCAGGTCTATAGACAATCTGTCCTCCGCGCCGATCCTCCACGCGGACGAAAATTGCAAGAACAGGAAAAATACCACGGCAAACACGCTCGTTATGAGACGAAGCGTATCATTTTCCGCCATTCCCGCGGCTATCACCAGAACGCATCCGAAAATTCCTATGGCTACCTGATTCAGAAAGAGACGAACGCTCTCGTATGAATATCTCTGAAAAAATTCCTTCATTGTTATGCCCTTTCACACCTCAAAAAGCAGAGGTTTCTCAATTATAATACTATTATACAAGAGATTTGTGTATTTTTCAACACATACGTGTGAAGATTTAAAGAAAAAGCGAAAAAATCATCTTATGTCAAATTATACAAAATCAAAGCGCCGCTATTATGTAAATCTACAAAGTTTTAAAAGTATATTGAAAACAACCGCCCGATTTGGTATAATAAATTAATAAAATAAACGGAGAAATTATATGCCATATCAAGTAAATATAGATGAATTCCCCGCGCCGATACGGGAATTCGCATCGTATAAGACTGCTATTCAGGGCTGTTCGCAAAAGACGGTCGACGAGTATCTGCTCGACCTTCGCACCTTCTTTCGCTACCTGATCGCCAAGGAAAACGGTATAAACCCCGACTCTGGCGAATTTGACGATATAAGCATCGCCAATATTGACGTTCAGTACATAAAATCCGTAACTCCCGAGAAGATATACGACTTTATGCTCTACACGGGAAGCGTGAGGAAGAATATGTGGGCGAGCAAGGCAAGAAAGCTCTCGGCGATCAAGGGGCTTTTCAAGTTTCTCACCGTCAAGCGCGGCTATCTTGAGGAAAATCCCGCCGCAAATATTGAATCTCCCAAGCACAAGAAGACGCTCCCGAAGTTTCTCTCTCTTGAGGAATCCAAAATGCTCCTTAACGCCGTGAGAAACGATACTGAGTCAAAAACAAGGCTTCGCGACCTTTGTATGATAACCCTGTTTCTTAACTGCGGAATGCGTCTTAACGAGCTGGTGGGTATCAGCATCAGCGACATCGACCGCGAGCTGAAGCATATTCGCGTTCTCGGTAAAGGAAGCAAGGAGCGTATAATCTACCTCAACACCGCCTGCCAGACCGTCCTTGCCGAGTATCTGACCAACTACCGTCTTATCGAAAAAAACAGAAATCTTACCGACAAGGCCCTATTTTTGAGCAACAGAGACCACAGGATAAGCGATAAAATGGTGCAGAGAGTCGTGTATAAATATCTTGACCTTGCAGGACTTAGCTCAAAGCACTACTCTGTCCACAAGCTCCGCCATACCGCCGCCACGCTTATGTATCAGTCGGGAAACGTGGACATTCGAGTATTGAAGGACATTTTAGGCCACGAGCAGCTCAACACCACTCAGATATACACTCACGTCAGCGACAAGAATATGATGAACGCTATGGCGCAGAATCCCCTTGCCGATATGACCGAAACGCGAGCGGATAAGCATTCGGACATATCAGACGATAATGAAGAAGGTCAATGATCCCATTACTCACCCCAATAAAAAAATCCGAAGCGTTTGCTTCGGATATCTCAAAATGGGATTCAGAACCCATACGCAAACCTTACGGTTTGCTTATCGAGTTTTGCCTTGCAGCAAAACGTCGCCGGCTGCTCTCTTCGCTCACGCCGAGGAAAACGTTAATCCCATTACTCACCCCAATAAAAAATCCGAAGCGTTTGCTTCGGATTTTTATGGGGTGAGTAATGGGATTCGAACCCACGGCCTTCAGGGCCACAACCTGACGCTCTAACCAACTGAGCCATACCCACCATAATGGCGTGCCTTGAGGGATTCGAACCCCCGACCTACTGCTTAGAAGGCAGTTGCTCTATCCAACTGAGCTAAAGGCACATACTGTGCTTGGCTATTGCCAAACACGGCATAAAAGAAATGGAGCGAGTGATGGGAATCGAACCCACGCGACCAGCTTGGAAGGCTGGGATTCTACCATTGAACTACACTCGCATATATTTCAAAAATCGGCTTTTGAGTATTCCTCAAATCAACCGCCTATATATAATATCACAATCTATTTGTTTTGTCAATACTTTTTTTGAATTTTTTATCAAAATTTTTGCCAAAAAAGTCTCCGATTATAACACAAATTTTATTTATTCTTGACTTTGCGCCGTTTATAATGTATAATTTTATTATAGCATTGAAAAGGAGGCGATAATATGGCAGATCTTGAAAAAATATCGGTCACGGAGCTTTACGGCGTCGGTAAGGTCAAAGCGCAAGCATATGTACGCGCGGGAATCAACAGCATTCTCGACCTGCTCTACTATTTTCCTCGCGCTTACGAGGACAGAGCCAATATCAAGCTTCTGTCGGAGACCTCACCCGAATACAAAAGCGCCGTTGTTCTGACCGTCGCGACCGAGCCGAAGATCGCCAACCTCAAGCGAGGAATGTCGCTTCTCAAATTCCGAGCGTTTGACGACAGCGGCGTCTGCGAGATAACCTATTTCAATCAGAATTATCTTAAGGACAAGTTTCCCATAGGCTCCTGCTTCCGCTTTTACGGCAAGACAGAGCAGAAAAAGGGCCGCTATTATATGTCCTCTCCCGCCGCAGACCCGTGGGTAGACGATATGCCTCCACCGCCATTCTTCTCGGTCTACAGGCTCTCGGAGGGGCTTTCGCAAAAGCAGATATCGCAGAATATCGAAGCCGCTCTTGAAATGGCTTCTCATTCCCTGCCCGATCCGCTCCCCGAGGAGATAAGAGAAAGACACGGTCTTTGCACCATATATTTTGCCCTTCGGCAGATACATTTTCCCGAAAGCTACGCAAGTCTCGCTATTGCAAAAAAGCGACTTATATTCGATGAATTTTTCCTGTTCGCCACGGGCCTGACGCTCGCGGGCGGTAGGGTGCAAAAATCGACCGCGCCTCCCTGCCCCGATACCGATATTTCGGCTCTCCTATCTCTTTTGCCCTACAAGCTGACAGTATCGCAGGAGAAGACTATCTCCGACATCGCCGCGGATATGAGGAAAAGCGAGCCTATGAGCCGTATAGTTATCGGTGACGTTGGATGCGGAAAAACGGTCTGCGCCACGGCGGCTATCTGTATCGCCGTTAAAAACGGCTATCAGGCGGCTTTGATGGTGCCCACCGAGATATTGGCTACTCAGCATTACAACGATCTGAAGCATATTTTCGAGGCATTGGGAATAAAATGCGCCCTTCTCACTGGCTCTTGCACTCCTGCCACAAAGAAAAAGATACACGCCGCTATGCAGGCGGAGGATAAGAGCGAGCGCCTTGACGTAGTCATCGGAACGCAGGCTCTGCTCTCCGACGGCGCGGACTTTATTAGCCCAGGGCTCGTTATAACCGACGAGCAGCACCGCTTCGGCGTTAATCAGCGCGCTCTGCTCTCGGAAAAGAACAAGCACACTCACGTGCTGGTTATGAGCGCGACGCCTATCCCCCGCTCTCTCGCTCTTGTGATGTACGGCGATCTCGCTATGTCCAAGATAGACGAGATGCCTCCGGGGCGTCAGAGAGTCGACACCTACCTCGTTGACGAGGGCTACCGAGCGCGTCTTGATGGCTTTATCCGCAAAAACGTTGACGCGGGCGGTCAGGTCTATATAGTATGCCCCGCGGTCGAGGAAAGCGAGACGCAGGAGGGCGAGATCGACCTCTCCGAGATCGCAATTTACGGCGAGAAGCTTCAAAGAGACGAAAAGCCGCCTCTTAAAGCGGCGGTACAGTATGCCGAGGAGCTATCAAATCGTTTGCAGGGCTACAACATAGCCTTCGTTCACGGAAAGATGAAGGCGGCGGACAAGGACGACGTTATGCGCCGCTTTGCCGCGGGAGAGATTCAGATATTGGTCTCTACCACGGTCATCGAGGTCGGTGTGAACGTGCCTCGCGCCTGCCTTATGATAGTAGAGAACGCCGAACGCTTCGGTCTTTACCAGCTTCACCAGCTCAGAGGTCGAGTGGGACGAGGACAGACGAAATCCTACTGTGTTCTCGTCAGCGGCACGGAGGGCAGACTCGGCGAGACCGCAAGGGCGCGTCTTACCACGATGTGCAATTCATACAACGGATTCGAGATCGCGGAGGAAGACCTCAAGCTTCGAGGCCCGGGTGACTTCTTAGCCCTCTCGGGCAACGCTTCGATAAGGCAGAGCGGAAGCCTCTCCTTCAATCTCGCCGATATGTGCGAGGATAGCGGCCTTATGACAAGCGCATTCGCAGAAGCCCGCGAATACCTGAAAAACGACCCCAAGCTTGAAAAGCATAAGCCGCTCCGCAAAGCCGCAGAGAGGATGTTTGAAGTATGCGGGGATATTATAAGTTAAAATTTATGAACGCAGAAAAGACATAAATCTTTCCTGCGTTCGCTTTTTTATTTTTTCGTTCTTTCAGCTAATAAAACGGTTATCATTTCATCTTGAATATCTTTAGGTGAACTCAAAAGAATCAATGGATTATTTACAGCTATCACTCTGCCGTGCTCATTAAACAGAAAATAATCTTTGTATGTTTGATTACAATATTGACATTGTGGTATAGTGTTATCCAATGTTAGCGGAAGTCTTGGATTCATATGTCCTTGTTGAAGAATTACAATTTCTTCATTTCGTGAATCTTTTTTCCCTTCATCAACTCCGCAGGTTGCGCATTTATTTCCATAAGCAAATTTCATTTCATTAAAATTCTTCGCAGCAAGTCTGCCCGCCCTCTTTAATGTAAACGCAATGGCTTTAGGATTTGGCATCTCAATAGAAACCAAATAATTATATCCACTTGGAACAGTTTCTTTTTCGTTAGGAACCTTCACACCCTTATTTAATACATACCAACAATATTGAGTTCCTAAATGTCTTACTTGTTGGTCAAGAGCTGCATCTTTAATGTGTTTTCTTACAAATTGAGAAACCAAATCTTTGTGAACAAAACAATTTAAATGTTTGAGAAGAAAAATTAATTGTAATTCCTTTGCATCTAATTGCGCAACAAATTCAGAATCATCACATTCTTCAACAAGATCATCATTCCACAATTTTTTTACACCATAATCTTCCAAGTGAGTTTTATATGCATATGTAATTTTATTATGTAACTCTCGTATTTCACCATTGGAAACATTCAAATAATCGTCAACAAGTTCGGGATGTTTAAAATCAATTCTTTTAATTCCCATTATTCTCTTCCCCCATATATGAGAAAATGTGACTAATTATGTCAACAGTCCAACCGTTACCTATAATTTCGCTTCTTCGCTGTTCGCTAACAGTTGGTACATCCGTGTATCCATCCGGAAGATTTTGAAGTCTTTCTATCTCGGTTAGATTTAGTTTTCTAATATTATACCTACCATCTTTAAGATGTGTTTTATATTTACCGTCCAAAATTCCGTTTTCCACAATATGAACTCCACCTTCAACATTTACAAACAATAATGTCGCACAAGAAGATGTTATCATACTACCTCTTGACAATGCACAGGCTTTGTCTTTGATTTCTGATGCATTATAGGCATTAAAACGCTTTGGAACATAACCGTATTTTTGTATTAATCTTGGGAAACTGCGTTGCACCGTGAGGCAATATGAAACATCATCAGCATTTGCATCATCGCACAAAATATCATCAAGTACAATATTTCTATCATTAGGCAACTCAACACCCTGAATATTTGTCCAATATAGTCTAGGTCTGTTTTGGGCCGACATCAATGAACTGTTAATTCTCAACGGTGTAACCTTTAATGAGCGAGTAATAATATCTTCCCATTTTTTTGCCATAACTACATTTTCCAAAAGGAAATGATCTGGTTTTACTTCATTCAATAATCGGCAATACTCCCAAAACAAATATGATTGCCCCTCAAATTTGGTATTTGCATTTTTCAATTCCAAATATTGTTCTAAAGATAATATTTCCTTATCACCGGTAGTCATTCCGTTTGCATAACCGATCGAAGAAAAATTTGTACAAGGACTACCTCCACATAACAAATTTATATGTCCGACATTATAAGACTTATTAGGAGTATATAAAACACCGTTACTATATGATATTTTCGTCACATCACCTATTTCTATGATCATAGGGTTATTTGTTTGTGCTACTTTAATAGCATTCGATTCTATTTCAGAGGCAAAATACGATTCAACTCTGATTCCACACCTATCCAACGCCAGTTTACCGCAACTGATACCATCAAATAAACTTAATACATTCATAATGTCTCCTAACACAAAAATGCAGTTGTAATATGTTTTTATATTATAACGTATTTGCGTTCGATTGTCAACGCCTTTGCGTTTTATATTTTTTGCAAATGCGTATTATAATTAATAATAGACAAACACATTTGCGAGGAAAATATGAATATTAACAAAAAAATTGAAGATTTAAGATTTCAACGAGGTTGGTCAATGTATGAACTCGCACAAGAAGCGGGTATCACACAATCAACTCTAACATCAATGATGAATCGCGGAAACCCACCAAAAATCGAAACATTGCAAAATATTTGTGATGCCTTTGGAATCACTCTGTCTCAATTTTTTATCGAAGATGAATCATTAGAAGTTTTAAGCAAAGACGAAAAAAAACTTTTATCTTTATATAGAAAATTGTCGGAAGAAAAGCAAATCGCTTTAATTAAGCTTTTAGATAGATAAAAAGCGGTTTATATTAAACCGCTTTATGTATATGTTAACGGCTGAACTATGCAAATGCGTAGTTCAGCCGTTACTTAATTATTATTAAAGCTTCAAGATACCTTCGTCAAGATCGCTTATAATCTTCGCTATCGCATTCTCCTCATTACTGACGGTGATGCGGTCGGCGGCGGCTTTGGCTTCCTCCGTAGTGTTTGCGACCGCAATTCCCACCCCTGCCGCGCGTATCATCGAGACGTCGTTGTTATAGTCGCCTACGGCAACCGTTCTCGACACATCAACTCCCAAAATTTCGGCAAGTCGTGGGATAAGATCTCCCTTGCTCGATCCCTTGGGCAATATCTCGTAAAGCGATCTCGAGGAACGGATAAAATCAAACTCGGCGGCTCTCGGATGGCTATTCAAGACCTCTGCAATACGGAGAATATTATCCTCGTTTTCGTCCCCGAAAACTATCTTCGCCACGGGTAGGTCAAGCGTCTTATAATCGGCAACGGTATTCGGCGTTCCCGTAAGCTTACGAAATCTTTCCATCGCGCCGTTCTCGCGGCAAAAATATATCGTTTCAAGCGAATTAAACTGCGCGCCGATTTCGGGAACCTTCTCGATAGCGCTTTCCACAAGCTCAATTACGTCGCGAGGCAGAGTTTTTGACCAAAGATATTCGTCGCGGACAAAATCGTAGATTCCACCGCCGTTTATACACCCGATAGGCGCGTTTGGCTTGATGGCATCATAAAGCTCCCTTGAGGTGCAAGGCATTCTGCCCGTAACGAAGGTGAAATAGCCTCCCTCGCGCTTGAAATATTCTATTGCCTCGTGATTTTCCACCGAAATGCTTTTGTCGTTTCTCAAAAGCGTGCCGTCAAGGTCGGTGCAGACAAGTATTCCTTCAAATTTTCCCATTTTACTAATCAAAATTCGGGATCATAGCTCTGGGGAAAATCCGCCCATATTTCCCGTCTCCGTGCCGATAAAGCAACCTTCCCAAACCTCCCAGTCGCCCGTCTTTGCAACCAAAGGTCTCTCCAATTTTCGTCGGGCTTGTAGTCAACGAGTAGCTTACACTTGTCCCAATTTATCTTTTTGCCAAGTAAATGAATGTTTTTCATAGTTTTCTCCGTGTAGATTATTGCGTATATATTTTATCACATTTTTTCCAATTTAACAAGAGTATTTTCAAACTTTGCCACTAAATTTATCTCACGGCTATAAAGCTCACTCCACCACTAAACCTAACCCATTTTTTGAAAAGTTTTGAGGG
>JAZSJO010000212.1:0-4913 GCA_045534365.1 Eubacteriales bacterium | reverse complement strand
CCGAGCTTGACGGACTTAAGAGCGCGAAGGTCAGAAAAAAAGGCGTCTGAAACGCAAAACGGCGAAGCCGAGAAAGGTTAAAATAATGAATTATATCTTATACAATCCTAAAGCCAACAATGAGAACAACGACCTTAACGTGATCCCCGCCGCCGAAGAGCTTGAAAGGCTGGGAGTTAAGAAGATCAACCTCATAGGACTTGACGTCGCCGAATTTGCAAAAAATCTTACCGGAGCCGACAGAGTACTTATCTGCGGAGGAGACGGAACTCTCCACCACTTTGCCAATAACGCTTACGAGGTCGATTTTCCTTGCCCGCTTTTTGCTATCCGCTCGGGTACGGGAAACGATTTCCACAACGATATAGGTCAGCTCAATAACGAGGAGCTTATAGATATCCGTCCGTTCATCAAGGATCTTCCCGAGGTAACGGTCAACGGAAAAACACTTCATTGCATAAACGGAGTCGGACTCGGCATCGACGGAGCGGTGTGCTACAGCGTCGAGGAGTTCAAGAAAAAGACCAATAAGAAAAAAGCCAATTATACCGCTATCGCTCTGCAATATCTTGCGTATAAATACAAAAGACCTGACGCGAAAATAATCGTTGACGGTGTTGAGAAGGAATATAGCAACGTCTGGGCTATCTCAACCATGAAGGGCAGATATTACGGCGGCGGAATGATGATGACGCCCGACCAGAGAAGAGATAGCGGAAAGATAAGCGTCCTTGCTATGCACGGAGGCTCAAGAGTAAAGGTGTTGAGCGTATTCACCAAGGTATATAAGGGAGATCACGTGAAGCACAAGGATATGGTAGAGGTCATAGAGGGATACGACGTAACGGTCGAATTTTCCAAGCCTCATATCATGCAGATAGACGGAGAGGTAATAACCGACGTTCTCACCTATTCCGTGCATTGCCCGAGGCCTGCTTCGCCTGATATGGCAGAGACGCAGGAGAGCAGAGAAGAAGCGACGGTTTAATTTTTGAAAGTATAAAAGTTATGGAAAACGAAATTTCTGTTATTGAAGCTCACGCGGCAGACGAGAGCTCGCGAGATGATTATATATCCCCCGAGGACGCGACCTTCATCGCTATGGAGCTGGGAGAGAATATACTCAGGAGCGGCGGCGAGGTCAGTCGCGCGGAAGACACGATAAGCCGAATATGTAAAGCGTACGGCGCGGTAAGCGTCGACGTGACCGCGATACTGTCCGTAATAGTCCTCACGGTCGATTTCGGAGACGCAAGCGTTAACGCCTCGCGACGTCTTACCGAGGTCGGAAGCAACAATCTCGGCAGGCTTTCAAAATTGAACGATCTGTCGAGAAGGATATGCAAAGAGCGGCTCAACAAAAAGGATTTTTTGCTCGAGCTTGAAAAAATAAACGACGACACCGTAGTCACCCTTTTGAAATATACGGTGGGTGGAATTCTGTCCGCGGGCGGATTCGCCGTCTTTTTCGGCGGCGCGCTTCTCGATGGAGTTCTCGCGGGGCTTATAGCTCTGCCTATGTGTTTGCTTATGCGATACCTTTCGCGTACGCAGATAAATTCCACCATAGCAAAGCTCATAGTCTGCTTTCTCGGCGGATTTGCGGCTTTGCTCGTGCAGATGATGGGCGTGCCTTGCAATCCCGATAAAATAATGATAGGTACTATAATGAACGTTGTGCCCGGAGTGCTTTTGGCAAACTCGTTCAGAGACCTCTTCGGCGGCGACGTTATGACGGGCTTTTTCAGACTCTTTATCGCCGTGCTCGACGGAGTTATCATCGCCTGCGGATACGCGCTTGCTATACTTGTTTTCGGAGGTGTGGTATGACCGATGAGTTGATAAGAATAGCCGTAGTGCTGGTGTCCTCCACCATAGCGACTATGGGAATCATAATGATGTATGGTATAGAGAAGCGAGTGCTTGGTTGGGCGCTGCTCTGCGCTCTGCTCAGCTGCGCGGGATACGAGATCTCGATGATGTGCGGTCTTGGCTTGTTTTTAGCAAACGCGATAGGCTCGGCGATAGCCGCGGCTTATTCAGACGTTATGGCGCACGTCTTGAAGGTGCCTGCTACGGTAATGATAATTACGGGTATCGTACCGCTCGTCCCGGGAGGAAGGCTTTATTATACGATGCTCGGAGCGGTGCAATCGGATATGGCGAAGTTCTCCGAGTACGGCAAAAGCGTTTTGCTTATAGCCGCGGGTATCGCTATAGGAATCATTGCGGTAACGGCGGTTTCAAGACCGCTCAACGCGAAGATGAACGAGTATAGAAGCAAAAAGCTCTCAGAGAGTCAAGACAAATAAAAAAACAATTTAAGGAAAGGGAAAATTTTTATGGAAATTTTACACGGAAACGCAATAGTCGGTCAGTCGGGCGGCCCTACGACTGCTATCAACGCAACTCTGGCGGGCGTTATTTACGGTGCTATGAAGGCAGAGAGCATCGGCAAGATATACGGTATGAGAAACGGTATCGACGGTCTTCTCGCTGACAACGTCATTTCTCTTAACGAATATTTTAATTGTGACGCAGATTTCGAAAGACTGAAGCGTACTCCTGCGGCGGCTCTCGGCTCTTGCCGCAAGAAGCTTCCAAAGGAAAGCGACGCAAATTATAAGGAGACCTTTGAAAGAATTATCGAGATATTCAAGAAATACGACGTTAGATATTTCTTCTATATCGGCGGTAACGATTCTATGGATACCGTTGCGAAGCTTTCAAAGTACACCGCAGAGTGCGGTTATCAGGTAAGAGTTATAGGCGTTCCCAAGACTATAGATAACGACCTTCTCGGCACCGACCATACCCCCGGCTTTGGCTCGGCGGCGAAGTATATCTCGGTAACTATGCAGGAGATACTTCGTGATACCGCGGTATATACCGTCAAGGCGGTGACCGTGGTTGAGATAATGGGACGCGACGCGGGTTGGCTTACCGCGTCAAGTGAGCTTGGCAGACTTTCGGGTCTTCCTTCTCCCGACCTCGTTTATCTCCCCGAGAGAGATTTCAATATGGACGAATTCTTTGAGGATCTCCGCGCGGCTATGGAGAAAAAGCCCAATGTCGTGGTTGCGGTCTCCGAGGGCTTGAGATTTGCGGACGGAACGTACGTAGGTGAATCCACGCAAGGCGGCGCGGTCGACGCGTTCGGTCATAAATACCTTGCGGGAACGGGCAAGGCTCTTGAGCTTGCTATCAAGGATAAGCTTGGCTGTAAGGTGCGCTCGGTAGAGCTTAACCTTCCCCAGAGATGCGCGGCGCACATCGCGTCTTCTTGCGATATCGAGGAGTCGTTCGGAGTAGGTCAGGCGGCGGTCAGCGCGGCAGAGCAGGGAGTAAGTCGCGAGATGATGGTCATTTTGCGTGACAGCGAGTCGGGCGAGAGCTATTCGTCGGTCTATGGTCATATGGATATCGACCTTATCGCAAACAAGACCAAATACGTTCCCAAGCATTTTATCAACGAGAGAGGAAACCACGTGACCGACGAATGTCTGCGTTATATCCTTCCTCTTATCGGCGGCGAGTGCTATCCCGAATATAAGGACGGTCTCCCCGTATTCTTCTCGTTTTAAATCGGATTTTGTAAATAATCTGTGAAGCGGAGCCGACGAAAACGGCATTTCGTGCTATAATGTTATCGTGCAAGGCGCGGTGATCGACCGCGGCGGCGTTCTCCGCGGAAATAAAATCGCTGACACGGCAGCATTCTTTTCTGATGAAAGGATGCCGCCGTGTTTTTTGTCGCGTCGGGCAAAAATGAAAGAAAGGAGACTGTAAAATGAAGGTTTCGGAGATATTGGAGCTTGTTGACGCGGTAAAGAGCAACGATTTCAGCGACAGCGTCAAGATACGCTGGCTCAACGACGTTGAGGGAAGGGTTCTTTGTGAGATAAATAAAAAGAAGCCCTGTGAAATAAGCGAGCTTAAGGGAAGTGAGGATATTTTGTCCGTCCCCGCGCCTTATTCAAGGCTTTATTTGTTCTATCTTGCGGCGATGATAGATTTTTCGAAGGCAGACGGCGCGGCGTTTTCAAGGTCAAACGAGGCGTTTGAGACTGCGTTCGAGGAATACGCAAAATACGTTTTAAGAAGCAGATAAAAGAGCAAAAAATAAGGAGAGAAGCCCTGATTTGGGGATTTTCTCTCCTTTTTTGCGCAAATATCATTTTTCAAAGCCGTGAACGAAGCCCGATACGTCGGCAGAGCAGAGGTCGCCGCCCACTACCTTGTTTCTGTAGACCAGAACGTTGGCGAATACCTTGCCCTCGTAGCCGTCGTAATTGGTGACCTCAAAGGTATATCTCGTAAGCTCCTTTTTCTTGTACTTTGAAAGGTCGAGACCTTGCGCTCTCTGAAGCTCGTTGTAGCTTGAAAAGACCTTGTCGAATTCGGCGGGGATAGTCACCTTGCGCGTCTCGGCGTTGGCGGCGTCGACCGTCCAACCGAATTGGGAGAGAAAATTCGCCGCGTCGGCAACGCTTTTTACCTTGTCGTAGGAATAGTCCGCCGAGACCTCGGTAGAGGCGTTGACCGTGGGAGAATTGCCCTCTGCGTATATTGGAACGAAGGCTATCATAGCCACGAGCGCGGCTAAGGTGACAGAGATTATACCGAGAAATTTCAACGTCGCGGCGCGGAAAGAATAAATAAACATAAAAGTCCTCCATCTGCCGCCAACCTCGGCGGCTTGTTTTTTGAGATAATATCCCATCTTCTATTGAATTATATTTTGGAGGGTATTAAATTATGTTTAAATGAAATCAAATTTTGATTTGTCGAATTGTTTTATTTGTTCATTTTCTGCCCCCGTCGGCAGAAAACGAACCAAAAGAACGCCGCTTAAAGAGGGGAGAAAAAGATCTCCCCTCTTTAAGAAATCTCCCCACCCTATAGAGCATATC
>JAZSJO010000150.1:0-3117 GCA_045534365.1 Eubacteriales bacterium | reverse complement strand
CTCCTTCCCGATGGTCGTTGAGCTTGCAAAGGGCGGTGACGTCGGTAAGTACACGGGTTATTATTACACCGCGTCAATGGCGGCGCAGATAGTCGCTCCCATTCTTTCGGGTGTGCTTTACGACGCGTTTGGAATGAGACTTATGTTCTTCGCGTTCGGTACTCTGTTCGTCGCACTCTCCTTCGTTACAATGTTCTTCGTTAAGCACGGAGATTCCAAGCCTATTCAGAAAAAGAGCGCTCTCGAGAGCCTTGACGTAGACGATTGATAATTATGATAGTATTGTATACTGTTTTATCGACGATAGCGTCGTTGCTCGTGCTTTTCGCGCTGGTATACCTGCTTATTTTCGTGCGTCCGCGCCGTAAAGCTCCGACGAGCGAGGCTCTGCTTTGCGACTACGCGCACAGAGGATTGCACGATGGGAACACTGGCGACACCCCCGAAAACTCTCTTGCGGCGTTTGAGCTTGCTTGCAAAGAGGGCTTTGGAATAGAGCTTGACGTTCAGCTTTCGCACGACGGCGTGGTAATGGTCTTCCACGACGCAACTCTCCTTCGTATGACGGGTGTCGACAAAAAGCTCTGCGAGCTTGACGCGGAGGAGCTTTGCGCACTTTCACTTGCAAATACCGAGCAGAGAATACCTACTTTTGAGCAGGTATTGTCCCTCGTTGACGGCAGAGTGCCGCTTTTGGTCGAGCTTAAGGGCGAGAGCTTTGACACCTCTCTTTGTGAAAAAGTTGCCGAGATTTTGAAGGCGTATAAGGGCGAATATTGCGTGGAGTCCTTCAACCCCTTGCTTATTAAGGATATAAAGAAGTTTTTGCCCGACGTATATTGCGGTCAGCTTTATACCAACGTCTGCCGTGACAAGAAGAAAAAAAGCTTCCAAAATATCGCGCTTACTCTGATGGCGCTCAATTTTCTTTCCAAGCCCGATTTCATCGCTTATAATAAGGTCGATAGGAATTCGTTACCCGTGAAGATAACCACGAAGCTTTATAAAGCTCCTCGGTTCGTCTGGACGGTGAAAAACGAGGAAGAGAAGGCTTTGGCGCATAGCCTTGGAGAGTATCCTATATTTGAAAGATGATATAAAATAAAGAGGAGAGCTTTTGCTCTCCTCTTTATTATTGGAGCTGGTGATGTGACTCGAACACACGACCTGCTGATTACGAATCAGCTGCACTACCGACTGTGCTACACCAGCGACTTTAACATTATATCACACTTTTTTTGAAATTGCAAGTCTTTTTTTGAATTTATGATAAATTTTATGAAAAATTTTTTTACTTTATTTCCGTTATGGTTGACTTTTGCTTAAAAGTATAAAAATGAAGAATTTTGCGAACTTATATAAAATTTTTAGAAAACCACTTGATACTTTTGAAAAATTATAGTATAATATGTAGATAGATTTATAATGGAGGAGTGTGTCGTGTCAAGCTGGCTTTTACCCGATTACATATTTTCAACGTACAGAGACGTGTCGCCTGAATTTTTGACGAGCATTGGCGTCAGGGCTCTGCTTATCGATATCGATAATACCCTCGCGCCATACGAGCAGCCCCTGCCCGACGATAATATCAAGGCGTGGTTTGAGAGCCTGAAGCAAAACGGCATTGCGGCGACTCTCGTTTCCAACAACGGCAGAGAGCGAGTAGAGCTTTTTAATTTGGAGCTTGGTCTGCCTGCCTTCTGGAAGAGCGGGAAGCCCTTTGCCAAGAATCTGAAAAAAGCTATGCGGGATATGGGTAGCGATCACTCGAATACCGCGATGCTCGGCGACCAGCTTCTCACGGACGCGGCGGCGGGTAAGCATATCGGTCTTCGCACTATAATAGTTCCTCCCATACGCGATAAAAATAACGCTTTCTTTCGCTCGAAGCGCGCTATGGAGGTCGGACATATCAAAAAATACGTAAAGCTCCATGGCGGCGACAGTAAGGAGATATGCTCCTTTTGGCTTGAGAAAAGGTACACGAAAAATAAACGAGGTTAAATATATGTCTTATGCAAAATTCGGCCCCGGCGGCAACGGAGACCTTTTTTACGCGCAAGGCGGAAAGGGAACTGTACAAGCGCCCGCGTGGGTGAAGGATTACGGCCTTGACGCCTACGAGTTTGAGGCTGGCAACGGTCTTACCGCGGGTGAGGCGACGCTTCGTAAAATAGGAGAAGAGGCGAAGAAGCACGGCATACTTATGTCGCTTCACACTCCCTATTTTATCTCTCTTTCGGGAGTCGATCCCGAAAAGAGGCTTAAAAGCATCGATTATATTCAAAAATCGCTTTGGGCGGCAGAGCTTATCGGCGCTGACACGATAGTTATTCACAGCGGAAGCGCGGCAAAGATAAGCCGCGAGGAAGCGATGAGGCTTTCCTGCGACACGCTTGAAAGGGTGGTCGAGGCTATCGGAGACACGCAAATAAAGCTTGGTATCGAGACTATGGGAAAGGTCAATCAGCTTGGAACTCTTGACGAGGTAATTGAGCAATGTAAGGTAGACAAAAGATACGCTCCCGTGGTCGATTTCGGTCATATGAACGCGAGAGAGCAGGGGCTTTTCCTGTCTGTCGACGATTATCGACGCGTTTTTGAAAAGATAGCGACGGGGCTTGGCGACGAGGTCGCAAAAAATCTTCACTGTCACTTTTCAAAAATAGAATACACGGGCGCGGGTGAAAAGAAACATCTCACCTTTAGAGACCGACAGTTCGGCCCCGATTTCGAGCCGCTTATGGAAGCTATAGCGAAGGACGGCCTTACCCCGAGAATAATCTGCGAATCCGACGGCACACAACCCGAGGACGCGCTTGAAATGAAAAAATATTATCAATCATTATTATAATTGAAAGGAAAAAGAAAATGAGCAAATTTACAAGATTTAAGAGTAAAATGATAGAGCAGGGCTTTGACGCCGCGATAATCTCTTCCTACGTTAACATCAGATATATCACCGATTTCGACTATCAGGACGGATTCGTTCTGGTGACTAAGAATAAGTCCTACGTGCTTACCGACTTCAGATATATTGAAGCGGCAAAGGCTACGGTCAACGCAGAGGACTTTGAGATAATCGCTCCCGATACCTCTATGGCTATCTGCATCTGC
>JAZSJO010000089.1:0-6260 GCA_045534365.1 Eubacteriales bacterium | reverse complement strand
AATTATTCCTCAACCTCGAAAGCGTCCTTATCAAGACCGCAGACACACAAGTCGCGCAAACAAAGCGCGGGCGACCGACAGTCACCCGCGCTTTGTTTACGCATTTTTACTTTCTTCCGATTAACAGTCCTACGGCGTTTCCTCTGTAAAGAACTCTGCCGTAAAAGTCGGTAGTTACGTCACGACTCTTTCTGTAATATCCGATGATCATACGGCCTCCTTATTTGATCTCAACCGCGTAGACCTTCAGATGTCCTTCGTTTGCAAAACGGATCGAGAAGCCTATGAACGCGTCGGGAGCTATGCTGATATCGATCTCGCTGATGGATCTCTTGCCGTCGCTCTTGATCTTAAATGGAATTGCAAAATGACTCAGCTTGAAGTTATTCTTCTCGTTAAGACCTTCATAAAGGTGGCAGATTACATCACCCGTGATCTCGCCATCGAAGCAGGCGTCAAGAGCGATGGAATGACACGAATTCTTTCCAAAGAATACTGCGGGACTTTTCAGCTCCGAGTCCGCGACGAAATCAAAATCAAGGCAACCGCCCGTAGGATATCCCTTGTCGGAAATATTCTTATAATAGAAATGCGCTCTGTCATTTTCGAAGCTGTAGTGACGGCGGTCTGCGGTTTTATCCTTTTCGTATGCCGTTTGACGGATAAAATCAAGCTGACCGACGATCAGTGAATAATCGTAGGAATAGACGATGTTATGGTCAAGGATCTCTGCCGCCAGAGGCGCGATATATCCCGTCTGTACGTCCTTAGGACCGCCCCAGCCCTTATTTTCATGACCTGCAAAACCGATCTTGGATATATTGGTAGAGCCGATATAGATTCCGAGACCGTAATTATTATCGTCAACCAAAGCCGACCAGTTTTCGGTGGGCGCGAAATTAAGCCATGGCCAGCCGAGACCGTTCTCCTTGGTTACAAGCTCGGTGAGCTCGCCACCTGTGAAGGGCTCTTTGCCGACGTATGAAACGCCCTTGTACCACTCACCGTTGGTATAGACCGCGGGAAGCTCCTGATGTCTCGCGGGGTACTGATTTTTGTCGGGACGGGCATTATTGATGCGCGAGGTGACGTTTACACAGTAGCCGTCCAGTTTATACCACACTTCAAAGGTACATTCACCGGGATGGTTGTTCAGCGGCCAATGCATAGGGATGCACTTGACGTAAATTTCGTTATTTTCGCATCTGTATTCAAGCACGCGGGAGCGGTTGCGGTAATAATCCCCCGATTGAATGGGATTCCAGCCGATAAGTTTCCAACACTCTGCCATTTGCGAGCCCTCGGGATTGAAGGGGACAGGATGGCTATAAAAGGACATCTGCACCTGCCTGCCCCAGTCGTGGCTGTTGATAAGATTTTTCTTGTCATTCTCCGCAAGATAGGTCAGTGCTCCGCCAAGCGCAAGATTCGCGCCGAGACGAAGATATTCGTTTTCAACGTAGACGATGCTTTCGTCTCCCAAAACTTGATCGTAGGTCTTCTGTTCGTTCATGTCAGTCTCCAACATTAAAAATTTTCATCTTTTATTCGATTGCCGTAAGCGCTTACGCGATTTGTATTTTGAAAGAGCGGAGCTGTTACAAATTTATTTTAACATGGCGGCAGTGCTTTGTCAATCAAATTTTTATTTTTTTGACAGTTCTTTTGAAAAATAAAGATTGATGGGAGCGTATCGCCCAAAAAGTACGGCATCTTTTTTGCATAAAAACCTACGTAAACCGCAAGCGGTTTACTGCTGCGAGTTCCACTTCGTGCGCAAGCGCACGCGTCGATCATCCGCTTGATAAGCTCAATTAGTGAAATAAAATGAATAGATTTTTGCGTGTCCTGCGGAAGCAAACTCAAGTGTTGCGCGACGTAGGCGGAATCGACACCATTCATATCGATCTCGTGAACCCTTATCTCGCCGCAAAAGCCGCCGCAGAAGCGGTTGGTCTGACCGTTGTAGACGCCGAGGCCGTAGTCGTTGTCGTCCACAAATGCCGCCCAGCTCTCGGTGGGGAAGAAGATCTCCCAAGGCCAGCCTCTGCCGTTCTCCTTATTGCATACCTCTCTGATCTCGCCGCTCGTGAATGGTTCGGTGTCGCAATAGGTGACTAATTTATACCAGGCAGCATTGGTGTAGACCGCGGGAAGCTCCTGACCTCTCGCGCCGTAAAGAGTCTTGCCACTTCGGGCTTTGTTCAGCCTTGAGGTGACCATCACGCTCTTACCCTTAAGACGGTACCATACCTCAAAGGCGCATTCGACCAAGCTGAAAAAGAAGTCACCGACCTACATAGCCGTATATCTCAAGGTATCCGCGAAGCCAAGAAGAACGGCACCAAGATCGGTCTTTCTAAAGGCACTTCCCTTACTACCAAGAAATCTCTCCATTGCAAAGCTATTATCTTGAAGCACTCCAAAGACTTTGGCGGCAGCCTTGAAGACCCCGACGTCCTTAAGCTCTGCGGCTGCTCGAGGAATAGTTATTATAAGTATAGTTTAAGTCAAAACAAAGCAAAAAAGGAGCGGCAATTACTCTTTCAGCACGAAGAGCGATTACCGCTGATTATATTCAATTTGAATCAATCTTCCTTCTCAAAAGAATCCTTATCAAGACCGCAGACGGGGCAGACGAAGTCTTCGGGAAGATCCTCCCAAGCCGTGCCGGGGGCGATGCCGTTATCGGGATCACCAAGAGCGGGATCGTATTCATAACCACAGGGGCAAACGTATTTCATAGTCATATTTCCTTTCTTGTAATAAATTTATTATCTCCGTTATCTCTTTCTGTTATACGGAGAGGATGTTTACTTGTGGGGTAAAAACAATGTCATTTTTAACCGTAGGGGACGATGCCTCGACGTCCCGCCATCGAACACCTTGCAATAACGCTACGCGGCGTCGAGGGTGCCGCCCCATACGATTATATCGTCAATTTATTATTTGCCGAAGTATCTCTTAAGGAGTCCCTCGAGAGCCTTACCGTGTCTTGCCTCGTCGCGAGCCATCTCGTGAACGGTATCATGGATAGCGTCAAGACCGTTCTTCTTAGGGCAAGTCGCGAGATCGAACTTGCCCTGAGTTGCGCCGTATTCGCAATCAACTCTCCAAGCAAGATTGGCCTTGGTTGTAGCCTTCATATTGGGCTCAAGGTCTGCGCCGAGAAGCTCCGCAAACTTTGCAGCGTGCTCTGCTTCCTCATAAGCTGCCTTTTCCCAATAGAGACCGATCTCGGGATAGCCCTCGCGATGAGCGATGCGAGCCATGCAGAGATACATGCCGACCTCGGAGCACTCTCCGTTGAAGTTAGCCATGAGCTGCTCGAAAATATACTTCTTATCCTCATCGCTGATATCGGGGGTGTTCTTTACGGTCTTTGCGTAGATACCGTACTCGTGCTCAGCCGCGAGAGGAGCATCCTCCTGCATTTCCTTGAACTTTTCGGCAGGAACCTTACATACGGGGCACTTTTCGGGGGCCTGATCTCCCTCGTGAACGTAACCGCATACGGAACAAACAAACTTTTTCATACTTGAATTCTCCTTTTATATGTTGTAATTATTATTTATAATATCGGATATATCGGTCGTGCTGACGCTTTTATCATGCAGCATCCTTACCGTTATACGTCCGAGATTTTCAATTAATTTATTGTTTATCTCACCAAAAGCGATATGCATTTTGCAATCCATTTTGCAAGGATTCCTCGAACACTCGTGGTCGCATTCCAGACATTTTGAGATACGCACGGGGCCGTCGATAAGCTCGATTATCTCAAGCACGCGAAGCTCGCTTCCGTCTCTCAAAAGCTCGTATCCTCCCTGCGCTCCCTTGTATGAGCGAACTATTCCTGCGGCGTTCAGCTTTCGCAGGACTTTAAGCGCTATCTTGGGAGTTATGCAGGCGATGTCCGCGATATTCGCCGCGCCCGTCTTTTCCCCGAGGCTGTCCAATATCAAGCAAATGCGTATGGCATAGTCGGCTTCTTGCGTTACTCTCATATCCGTTATGCCTCCGTTTCGTTAATATCTACCTCTCTGGTACACATTGATTATATCACACTCTTTTTCACTTGTCAATAGTTTTTTTGAAATTTTTTTCGAAAAATTTATACTTTTTTGGTAGACTTTCAAAAATCAATAAGGATAAGGCTTTCCGAATACTCCTCGGTGCTTCTATCGTTCGTTTCACCGGTCATCTCGGTCGCCTCCGTATTATTTGTAGAATCCCCGCTCTCTTTATCGTCTTCCACGTTACATAAAACAAGAGAGAGCAGGATAAAAACAGCAAGAACCAAGTCAATTACTATTTTCATATCTGCTCTTCTCATTTTAGCATAGAATAATATTCTTTTCTCTATTCAATTATTGTTTCATAGTCATCTCGCCGTACGAGGGCAGGGGCCAGAGATCTGAAGGAACTATTCCCTCCATCTCGTCAACAGTCACGCGCAAGGCATCCATAAGCGGAATAACGTTATTCTTATACGCCTCGGCAGAAGCGGCATAATGCTTCTTCTGCGATCTCTCGGCTTCGGCTTCAAGCGCCGCAGACTTGATCTGCTCGGACAGGTCGTACGCCTTTGCGTTAAGCTCGGAAAGCTTCATAATGAACGCCTTTTCGAGTCCCGCGCCGCCGTTGTCAAATATCTTCATCTTGTTTTTAGCTATCTCAGCAAGTCGACCGATATATTCCTCGACCGCGGGGATTATCTTCTTGTTTGCGATATCCACCATCGTCTTCGCCTCGATGTCGATGACCTTGGAGTAATTCTCAAACATTATCTCCTCCCTTGCGCGAAGCTCGACCTCGCTCATGACCGAGAACTCGGTGAAAAGCTCAACGTTCTTCTTTGCGGTCAGGCACGAGAACGCGTCAACGCTGGTCTTGAGATTGAGCAGACCGCGTTCCTCCGCCTCAACGGGCCACTTGGACGAATATCCGTTGCCGTTGAATATTATGCGCTTATGCTCGGCGAAAGCGTCCTTGATGACCGCTCTCGCAGATGCTTCAAGATCCTCCGCGCCCTCAAGAGCGTTTGCAAAATCCTTAAGTATCTTTGCCACGGCGGTATTAAGCACGATATTGGGCATAGCGATATTCTGTGACGAGCCTACCATTCTGAATTCAAACTTATTTCCTGTAAAAGCAAAGGGAGAGGTCCTGTTTCTGTCCGTAGAGTCGTAACGGAAGGTGGGAACGCTGGGAACGCCAAGATCCATCGTCTTTTTCGCCTTGTCGCAATAATCGGTATCTCCGACTATCGCCTCGATAAGCTCCTCAAGCTCGTCTCCGAGGAATATCGAAACTATCGCGGGAGGCGCTTCGTCGGCACCCAGACGGTGATCGTTGCCCGCAGTTGCTACCGACAAGCGCAAAAGATCCTGATAGGAGTCAACCGCCTTGATGACCGCCGCCAGAAACAGCAAGAACTGCGTATTCGACGCGGGATTCGAGCCGGGGCTCAAAAGATTCTTGCCCGTATCGGTGCCTATCGACCAGTTGTTATGCTTGCCTGAGCCGTTAAGTCCCTCGTAGGGTTTTTCGTGAAGCAGAGCCACGAGTCCGTGTCTCTCCGCGACCTTCTTCATAGTGTCCATTATGATAAGATTCTGGTCGACAGCCACGTTAGTTGTAGCAAAGATTGGAGCCAACTCGTGCTGTGAGGGAGCGACCTCGTTATGCTTGGTCTTGGAGTTTATGCCAAGCTTCCAGAGCTCTCTGTCAAGCTCCTCCATATACGCCGCGACCTTTGTCTTGAGCGAGCCGTAATAGTGATCCTCAAGCTGCTGAGCCTTGGGAGCGGGCGCGCCAAAGAGCGTTCTGCCCGTATATAGCAGGTCGTCTCTCTTGTCGTAATATTCTTTATTTATAAGGAAATATTCCTGCTCCGCGCCGACCGAGGTGTTCACTCTCTCGGTGGTATTATCACCAAAGAGGCGAAGTATTCTCAAGGTCTGCTCGCTGATAGCGTCCATAGAACGAAGCAGGGGCGTCTTGGTATCAAGCGCGTCACCCGTATAGGAAACGAAAACGGTGGGTATGTAAAGAGTGCCGTCCTTGATAAAGGCGTAAGACGAGGGATCCCACGCCGTATATCCTCTTGCGTTGCAGGTCTCACGCAATCCGCCCGAGGGGAACGAGGACGCGTCGGACTCGCCCTTGATAAGCTCCTTACCCGAAAACTCCATAACTACCTTGTCTCCGCCTATGGGGGAGATGAAAAGTCGGAGGCCAAGCGGTCTTAGGAAGAC
>JAZSJO010000190.1:0-8326 GCA_045534365.1 Eubacteriales bacterium | reverse complement strand
GACGCGGCTATAAACGAGGCTCTCGCAAAGTCACTGACCGACATACTTATCGAGTACTACGAGATACAGCAATGGGACGGTAAGCTCCCCGAGACCTACATAGCGGGCAGTGAAGGAAGCGTTCTACCCATCATCGGTAATCTTCCCACCGAGGAAGCAAGTAGCGAGGCTGCGGCTGAATGATATTTCGCCGCTTAAGCGTCAGAATTTGCCGAACGGTAAAAAGCTATTGACCAAACCGCAAAAAACAGCTATAATTATGCCCAAGGAGTTTTTTATAAGCGTCCTTGGGCATATCTGAAAAAAACAGATCATTATTTAAAAGAGGTAACAAAATGAAAGAGCTTATCAAGGTTGAAAATCTTTCAAAAAGCTTCAAATTATCCGCAAAACAGCAAAAGATCGAAAAGACCGACGAAAAGGTACGCCGCGCGGTCGACGGGCTCTCTTTTTCGGCTTACGAGGGAGAGATATTCGGTTTATTAGGTCCTAACGGGGCGGGAAAAACGACCACGCTTCGTCTGCTTGCAACTCTTATCAAGCCCGACTCGGGAGACGCCGAGATAGACGGCTTCAGCATAGTCGGAGAGCCCGAAGGAGTCAGATCCAAAATCGGATTTCTTACAAGCGAGCTGAAGCTTGAGGAATTTTTCACTCCTAACTATCTTTTTGATTTCTTCGCTTCCCTGCACGGCGTCGATCCCGACGCGGCGGCAAAAAGAAAGCAGGAGCTTTTCGCAAAATTCGGTATAGACAGGTTTGCCGAGGTCAAGGTATCCGATCTTTCAACGGGTATGAAGCAAAAGGCTTCTCTCGCCATCTCTCTCGTACACGATCCCGACATCATCATCTTCGACGAGCCTACCAACGGTCTTGACGTCATTACCGCAAGGACCGTCACGGATTTCCTTCAGGAGCTTAAAAAGGACGGAAAGACCGTGATAGTCTCGACTCATATATTCTCGTTGATAGAAAAGCTCTGCGACAGAGTCGGCATAATAATCGACGGCAAGATGGCGCTCTGCGACACTCTCGAAAACGTCTGCGACGGCAAAGCTCTTGAAGACCGATTCTTTGATATCTTTGCAGAGTATACCGAAAGAAAAGGAGGCGCGGAAATATGAAAAGCAACGCTATCTTCACTATCTTCAAAAAGGAGCTTGCCCGCTTCTTCAAGGACAAGCGAACTCTCGTAGCCCTTCTTTTGCCCGGTATTCTGATATACGTTATCTACTCTCTTATGGGCGGCGCTATGTCAAGCGCGTTTGCTCCCGACGAGGAATATATACCCGAGATACGCGCCGTAGCTCTTCCCGACTCGGTAAAAGCTATCGCTTCCTTCGCCTCTCTCGAGATAGACGAGCTTGGTGAGGAAAGCATCGACACCTGCAAGGAAACGATCGCAAACGGTGACGTTGATCTTCTTCTCGTCTTCCCCGAAAATTTTGACGAAGCGGTGGCGCAATACACGCCAAACGGCTCAAACGGCGCACCGAATATCGAGATATATTTCGATTCCTCGTCAACTAATTCCACTATGGCTTATCAGACTATGGTAGCCTTGCTCGACTCCTATGAATCCTCAATGACAAACAAGTTTGATATCAACGCGGAAAACGGCGTCTACGACCTCGCCACCGAGGAGGATATGGCGAGTATGATCTTCTCAATGGTCATGCCTATGCTTCTCGTTATGCTTCTCTTCTCGGGATGTATGGCGGTAGCGCCCGAATCGATCGCGGGCGAAAAGGAAAGAGGCACTATCGCCGCTCTTCTCGTGACTCCCGCCAAACGCAGTCATATAGCTATCGGAAAGATCCTCGCGTTATCGATAATGGCTCTTATCAGCGGTCTTTCGAGCACCGTTGGCGTCGCGCTTTCGCTTCCCAAGCTTATGGGAGACGCGATCACGCTGGACGGAAGCGTTTATTCCCTCTCCGACTACGCGATGCTCGCGGTGGTCATTCTTTCCACCGTCCTCGTGCTGATCACTTTCATCTCGATAATATCGGCTTACGCCAAGACCGTAAAGGAAGCAGGCTCTTACGTCACCCCTCTTATGATAGTATCTATGCTTATCGGTCTTACGGGAATGTTCGGCGCGTCGGCTCAAAGCCCGATACTATACGCGCTCCCCATATACAACAGCGTTCAATCGATGATAGGTATATTCTCATTTGAAGCAGATCTTATCAATATGACCGTTACCGTCGTATCAAACGTAGCGATAACGGCAATAGGAATCTTCGTGCTTACGAGAATGTTCAACAGCGAAAAAATAATGTTCAATAAATAAAGCAAAGATCGGTACGGAATCTCCGTACCGATCTTATTTGACACAAAATCGTATTGACCAAGCTTTGACGAAATGTTTGGTGATGAGGGCGCTTTATCCGAAAACAACGTAGAGTCTGTCCCTACGGTTTTGGTTCAATGTTCGTCTTACCCACAAATCCCCATTTATCAATCAAGCTTCCTCAAATATCGGTCTTTTTTATTTGCGGAATTCTTGATACCGCGACCGCGGCTAAAGCCGTGATAATGATCTCGGGTATCATAAACAGACCGTTATAGAATACCGAATAGACGATCGACAGCATATTTCCGCTAAAGGCGTCGAGAATCAGATTTCCTATAGCGTAAAAGCCGTCCTGCGTAAAGAACCACTCTGCCCACGCGCCGTAAAAGATATATCCCGACAGGATATGAGCAAGATAACGAAGCGCAAGCGCGACGATAGTACCAAGAACCAAAGCTCCCGTCTTGTTCTCGATCCTTTCACGGAAAATACCGCCAAATCCGAGAACGGTATAAGCTACGATATAGTCGATGACTATTATAGCCACTGCCGCGCCGTAGCCCATAAAATCGTCTGATGCGGGCATAAACAGCGCCATTACCGTTCCGCTCGCTCCCTGCGTCAAGGACAGTATTATCTGAATTACCGAATAACAGCCTGCGGTGAAAAGTCCCCATTTAGTACCGTACATATAGGCGACTATAACTATAGGCAGCATACTTGCCACGGTAAATCCGCCGCCAAAGGGCAGATTGAGAAACGGAATGTAGGCGCACACGATTGCTAGAACGGTGGTAAGTGCCAGCATCATTGCCGAGACAGTCAGTCTCCTGACCTTTTGTTGATTCATTTTGAATCCTCCTTTAAATAAAAAAATTCATCCGCACGAAAAATCACGGTCGGATGAATTTTTTATGAAAGGAAAGGTGACGTCAATTCCCTCTCTCACAATCTATTCTATCGAAATCTTCCTACGCCGGTATTATCCGTATCAGGTACAAGGGTTCGGAGCCTTCCGTCTCAGCCTATTCTCGCTTTGCCTGCGCAGACAAAGGATTTCGGCACCCCTGATTTTTTATGCGGTTTTACGTTGACGTTTCGTCAACGGTATGATTATAGCACACCTTTTTTTATTTGTCAATACCAAAATTTTTCAGTTTTCAATATTACACAAAAATCAATGCGGCTGCAAAACTACTCACACCACCACTTTTCTCTTGTTTTGAAAGTTTTTGAAGGGTTGGGGGGTTGGGGGAAGGGTGACTTTTTGAAAAAAGTCACCCTTCCCCCAAATAACCTCCGAAATTCATTTTGTCCGCAGAAATAAGTACGAGCAAGGGCTTCATATATTCGTACAAAACATTGAACGGAGAAAAACTATGATAATCTTTTCGATCATTCTTGCCGCCCTCGTTAAGCTGATATCGCCGATACTCGGCATCAGCACGCCCCAAAGCTTCCCTCCCGCCCTGCCGCCCGAGGAGGAAAAGAAAAACTTTATTCTAATGCGCCAAGGGGGAGACGTGGGCGAGCAGGCGCGTCAGGCGCTTATTCTGCACAATCTCCGACTCGTGGCGCACATAGTCCGCAAATACTACTCGACGAGCAAAAATCAGGAGGACCTCGTCTCTATCGGCACTATCGGTCTTGTAAAGGCTGTTGACACCTTCAACGTGGACAACGGCGCGAGATTCGCCACCTACGCGGCAAAATGTATTCAAAACGAGATACTTATGAACTTCCGCGCGCAAAAAAAGCACTCGACGGAGATCTCGATAAACGAGACCATCGACGTCGACCGCGACGGCAATCCTTTGGCGTATATCGACGTTATCAGCTCCGACGAAGACCTGCCCGAGGAGATCGACAGACAGATAATGACCTCAAAAGCGCTCTCCTGTATCAAGACCGCGCTCTCTCTGCGCGAGCGGCAGATAATCATTATGCGCTACGGTCTTTTCGGCACGGAGGAGCTGACGCAACGCGAGATCGCCGAAAAGCTCGGCATCTCCCGCTCCTACGTGTCAAGGATCGAAAAAAGCGCCCTTGAAAAGCTCAAGAGCGCTTTGGGTGGATAGTCGACGAAAGCATCGATACGTCACTCTCTTCTCTTTCCCTTGAAGAAAACTGCGGCGAGGTAACCGAAAACGAGAGCCGCAGAGATACCGCCCGCGGCGGCGGTGAGACCGCCCGTAAGCGCGCCGAGCAGTCCCTGCTTATCGACCGCCTCGCGAACGCCGTCGCTTATGAGGTAGCCAAAGCCCGTGAGGGGGACGGTCGCGCCCGCGCCCGCAAGGTCAACGAGGGGCTTATATAGTCCCACCGCGCCCAAAGCAACGCCCGCGACGACGTACGTCACGAGTATTCGCGCGGGTGTCAGCTTGGTCTTATCTATCAATATCTGGGCGATAACGCAGAGTATGCCGCCTATAACGAACGCCCATATTATCTGACTGAAGTTTTGCATAATTTTTCCTTTCTTTTTGCCTCTTAAGCTCTGTAAAACGCTTTACAAAGCAAAGCATATAACTCGCCGAAAGCGCTACAAGACAAGGCTTTGAGGCGGGTTCGTAATTACTCTAACCGTTGCTTTTTGAAGCCTACGCTTCAAAAAGCAACAGATGTCCCACGGCAGGTATGCTCTCGCCCTGCTTGATGCTGTCGGGGCTCATCATCGCGCCCGACGCCACGAAAAGCGTCCTTTTGAAATATCCCTTCTCCATTTCGGGTATAATATAAGCTGACAGGACCGTAGCCGAGCAGCCGCATCCCGAGCCGCCCGCGTGGGTGTCCTGCTTCGCGCCGTCAAAGATCAGAATACCGCAATCGGTAAGATTCTTGCCCATCTCATATCCTTCGATATGCATAAGCTTTTTCAATATAGATATTCCCTCGTATCCGAGGTCGCCCGTCAATATAAGGTCGTAATCGTCGGGAGACGTGTCGCTCTCGCGGAAATAGCGGCAAAAGGTATCGCATATAGCAGGCGCCATTGCCGCGCCCATATTGGCGGCGTCGTTTATGCCCTTGTCGATAACTCGCCCGGGCATTCCCGCCTTTATCTTCACTCTGCCCGCGTCTCCGTCTCCTACGATGAACGCGCCCGCGCCCGTCACCGTCCACTGCGCCGTTGGAGCGCGCTGACCGCCGTATTCGATAGGCGTGCGGTACTGTCTCTCCGCGGAGCAATAGTGGGAGCTCGTCACCACCGCGCATCGCTCATATATTTTGTGCGTGGTCATTACCGAAGCGAGCATTATTCCCTCGCCCGAGGTAGAGCAGGCTCCGTAAAGTCCGAAATACGGTATATTACAGCCAAGCAGACCGTAGGACGAGCCTACGCATTGATTTAGCAGGTCGCCCGCAAACACCGCGTCGATATCCTCAAAGCTCAAATCGGTCTTTTTGAGAGCCATATTGAACGCGAGCCTCTGCATCTCACTCTCGGCTTTTTCCCAAGTGCTCATACCAAATCGGTCGTCGTCATCGTGTATATCAAAGCGTTCCCCTAAAGGTCCTTCAAATTCCTTCTTGCCCACCGCGTTTCCCAAGCCGACGAAGGACGCGTCAAGCTTTATTATTTCTTTCGACATAAATTCACCGTCCAAAACTCGTTTTATTCTTATTATCCACTCAAAGCGGTCAAATATACAAAAAAGTATTGAAAATCGCGCTTTGGTGTGTTATACTTAATTTATAAAATCAATAACGGAGGGCTTTTTATGTTATCCTCTCACGAAAAACAGTATCATATAAACGTTTCGGCGGGTGAGGTCGGAAAATATTGTATTCTTCCCGGCGACCCCGACCGTTGCGAAAAAATAGCGGCGCACTTCGACGCTCCCGCCTTCGTTTCAAGCAACCGTGAATACACGATCTGGAACGGAAAGCTTTGCGGAGAGACGGTTTCGGTCTGCTCGACGGGCATTGGCGGCCCTTCGGCGGCGATCGCTATCGAGGAGCTCGTTGCCTGCGGCGCTCACACCTTTATCCGAGTCGGCACCTGCGGCGGCATCGACCTCAAGGTCAAGGCGGGCGACGTCGTGATAGCAAGCGGCGCGGTGCGGCAGGACGGTACGTCAAGAGAGTACGCGCCCATTGAGTTCCCTGCCGTCAGCGATCCCGACGTTATGCTTACTCTGCGTGACGCGGCTAAGACCTTGAATTTTGAATATCACACGGGCGTAGTTCAGGCAAAGGACTCGTTTTACGGTCAGCACTCTCCTCAAAAAATGCCCACCTCGATCGACTTACTTGAAAAATGGGAGGCTTGGAAGCGTCTTGGCGTTTTGGCGAGTGAAATGGAATCGTCAACGCTCTTTACGGTGGCATCGTTCCTGCGAGTCCGTTGCGGAGCGGTCTTCTCGGTGGTCTGGAATCAGGAAAGATTCAACGCGGGATACGACGACAACGCAGACGAGTGTCACGACACAGAGAGAGCCATAAAGGTGGCTGTTGAAGCCTTGAAAACGCTTATTTCGGAGGACAAAAAATGAAAAAGAACGAAAAAAACGAGATAAATCCCTGCCCTCAATTCGAAGACTGCCCAAAAGCAAAAAAAGAGGTCGACGTTGAAGAAAAGATATATAACGCGCTCAACACCGCAGAAAAGATCGCGGTAAAGCTGGCGCAGATAAATCAGATACTCAAAAAATCGGCTAAAAAGAAGAAAAAGAAGAACAAAAAGCTTGGGAAGATCGATAAAAAGACGGGTACGCTCATCTTGAAGGGAGAAAAAAAGCAAAAGGCGGCGAAGCCGCTTAAGAGATACAAGCCCGCAAAAAAGAAGTAAGGGCTTGAACTTAGCTTGATTTTGTATATAATCGACAAGATATTGAATTGCTAAAAATTCCTTTTTTTGATACAATAAAATTACGGAATTTATATCTGGAGGCGCTATTCTCTCTCTTCCCAACAGAGAAAAGAAGCTTGATGAGGGCGAGATAAAGATAGGCGTTATCGGCGACTCGGTAACCGCGATTGGCTTTATTGACGGCTCTACAAAAGAATTTGAAACGATAAACTAAAAAATCGCTTACGGATCTCCGCAAGCGATTTTTTGTAGCTCTGTCAATCATTCGTTTGGTGGTTTCAAATTTTGATTTGTCGAATTGTTTTTATGTTCATTTTCTGTCCGCAGCGACAGGAAATGAACATAAAAAGAAACTTATAAACTGCAATTTACCAACCTTTTACACAACAAAGTATTATACGAAATTCAATATATCCTCTACCGTCTCCGCTATATAGGTCGCCCCCGCGCCGTCAAGCTCCTCCCCGTCGCCGTAGCCGTAAAGCACGCCGAGAGAATCTATCCCGTTTTTCTTAGCGCCCGTTATATCCTGCTCTCTGTCGCCTATCATCAAAGCGAGGGTTCTGTCGGAAACCTTCGCCATATCAAGCGCGTAGCGGATAACGTCCGCTTTTTTGTTTCTCGACTCGTCCATAGACGCGCCCGCTATGAGATCAAAATATTTCGTCAGGTCAAAGTGATCGAGAATTATCCTTGCAAACTCCTCGGGCTTTGAGGTGGCGAGGATTATTTTCTTGCTGCGCTCACGAAGAGAAGAAAGCAGGTCGGCTACACCGTCGTAGACATTATTCTCAAATATTCCTCTATCGCGGAAATACTCGCGGTAATACTCGACGCTCTTAAGCGCGTCCTCCTCGCTAAAGCCGTAATATTTCTTGAAGCTTGCCGAGAGCGGAGGACCGATAAAGGGGTAAAGCTGACTTTTGTCGCTGACCTCTATTCCCCATTTTTCAAGCGCGTACGCCACCGAATTGGTGATGCCCTCGCCGGGATCGGTCAAAGTGCCGTCAAGATCGAAAAGCAGATAGGAATAGCTCATATCTTCGCCCTCTTGATACGCTTTTTCATCTTGAGGATATCGCGAATCATCTTCAGAGAATCGCGGACGATGCTGACCTTGCTCTCTCTGTGATTGATTATCTTGACGGGCATCTCTACTATCTTCATACCGAGCTTCACCAAGTCGGAGGCCAAGCGGTCTTAGGAAGACAATA
>JAZSJO010000018.1:0-3000 GCA_045534365.1 Eubacteriales bacterium | reverse complement strand
TATTGTCTTCCTAAGACCGCTTGGCTCCGACTTCTCGCCAATTCCATATCGAGAGCCTGCGCTTCTTCAATATACTGAATATACTGCGAGCAGATAACGTTTATCTGTATATTGTCTATCGACATCTTGTTCTTCTGTATCAGAGATAAGAGAAGGTCCAGAGGTCCTTCAAAGGTTTCAAGACGGTAATTTATTGCGTCCATACAGGACCTCCTTTCATATAAGCAGTTAGAAGAAAATGTTGAAAAGCAAAGCGTGTACGGGGTTTGCGATAACACCCACGAGCCACTCTGCCGCGATGCTTGCGGGAGTGAAGCCGAAAAATCTTGAGCAAACGATAGATACTACCAGAACCGCTATCAATATTATTCTTTCGTACTTCATTATTCCGAAATACCACTTTGCAGGCAGGAATACCGAGAATATTCTCGAGCCGTCAAAGGGAGGGACGGGAATGAGATTGAAGAACATAAGCGAGAAATTAAGATATCCGAAGTAGAGCAGGAAGGTCTGAAGCATATTCATCAGGTTCAGAAGAAACTCGTTCTCCATAAAATACGCAAAGTTGGTCAGGAAAGCGAACGAGCATACGGCGAAAAGCACCGAGCCTATGACTCCGAGAATGAAATTAGCCAAAGGGCCTGCCAGAGCGGTAAGCGCCATACCCTTTTTGGGGTCCTTGAAGTTTCTCGCGTTTATCGGTACGGGATTTGCCCAACCGTATCCGCATACGAGCATCCACAAAAAGCCAATAGGATCAAAGTGCTTTATGGGATTGAAGGTCATTCTGCCGAGATTGAAGGCAGTTCTGTCTCCCATTTTATAAGCCGCGTAGGCGTGCGCCGCCTCGTGACAGGAAAGCGCGATAAGAATTACGGGTAATTGAAGGAGAAGGTTGATTATTATCGACCTGATATCTCCTCCCGACAAAAGTGAAAGTAACATATTCTGACTCCGTTCGAATTACAGTTTTATATCGGCGCAGTCGGATATAGCGCGCCAAAGCTCCTGCTTGCCCTCGCCCTTGAGAGAGGAGAAGGGGATTATGGGAGTGCCTTCGGCGATCAGAGGATCGTTGCCTATCTTGTCAAGACTTGCGGCGCGCTCGGTCTTGTTGAGCTTGTCGATCTTGGTGACGGCGACGATATAGTAGATGCCCGCCTGATTCATAAAATTCAGCATCATAGCGTCGTCCTTCGTTATTCCCGCTCGGCAGTCGATAAGCTGTACCACGCCTTTTACAAGGTCAAAGTTCTTGTTTTTTGTGAAGTAACCGTCGGTAAGATTTGACCATTTGTCGCGGTCTGCGGGATTTCTCGCGGCAAATCCGTATCCGGGAAGGTCGACTAGAAAGAGCTTTTTGTCGACCTCGTAGAAATTTACGGTGATAGTCTTACCGGGAGTAGACGAAACTCTCGCAAGGCTTTTTCTGCCAAGCAGAGTATTTATGAGCGAGCTTTTACCCACGTTTGAGCGTCCCGACAGAGCTACCTGAGGGATAGGGTCGGTGGGAAACTGCGAAGCAAAGCCCGCGGTCATTTTAAGGTTTACGTTTTGAAGATTGAGTCCCATTCAGAGCCTCCTTTCACGCGAATCGGATATTCGCGGCTTTGATATTATTTTTCTTTCGTGGCGCGCTTTATCGCGGGGGCTTTTGACGTCTGGAGCGCCGCGCCGATCGATATCTCGTCACCCGCGCTTACGGACTTTGCGTTTTTTGCCTCTTCGGGGAAGGAGAGAGCGTTTGAAAGCACCTCGCAGGCGCGACTGCAGGGGATAAAGGTAACGTTCTCGCGTACGAGAGGATCGACCTCGTGAAGATCCTTGAGATTGTCGGCAGGGATTATTATCGTTCTCACGCCCGCGCTGTAAGCCGCCATGGTCTTCTCACGAAGACCGCCGATAGCAAGCACCTTGCCGCGAATTGTGATCTCACCCGTCATAGCCACGTCGCGACGCACGGGAATGCCCGAAAGCGCGCTGACGAGAGCGGTCAGGGTAGTAACGCCCGCCGAGGGACCGTCCTTGGGGACCGCTCCTTCGGGGAAATGGATATGTATATCCTTTTTGGAATAGAAATCGGTGGGAATATCGTATCTGTCGGCTATCTGACGGGTGTAGGTCATCGCCGCGTGAGCGGATTCCTTCATCACGTCGCCCAGAGAGCCCGTAAGCTCAAGCTTGCCCGTGCCGTCCATTACCGCCGCCTCGACCTTGAGCAGATCTCCGCCCGATTGGGTGTAAGCCATTCCGTTGACAATACCCACCTCGTCGTCGGGAGAGATGGTCTCGGGAAGTATCTTTTTAGGGCCTAAAAAGGTCTTGAGATCTTCGGCGTCGACGGTCACGCGTGAGCTTTCGTTCTCGATAAGGTGCTTTGCCACCTTTCTGCAAAGCGAGGCGATCTCTCTTTCGAGATTACGGACACCCGATTCGCGAGTGTAGCAGTCGATTATATCCGAGAGCGCGGCGTCGGTCAGTCTGAGCATACGCTTGTTGAGACCGTGACGCTTAAGCTGCTTGGGTATAAGGTGATTTTTCGCGATAGCCGTCTTTTCACTCTTGGTGTAGGTGTGAAGCTCGATTATCTCCATACGGTCGATAAGCGGGCGGGGAACGGTGTCGAGGGTATTGGCGGTCGCGATGAATATGCAATCCGAGAGGTCGAAGGGAAGCTCGACGAAATGGTCTCTGAAGAACTTGTTCTGCTCGGGATCGAGTACCTCAAGCATTGCCGACGCGGGGTCGCCTCTGCCGTCGTTTGCCATTTTATCTATCTCGTCAAGAAGGATGAGGGGATTTTTGACACCTGCCTGCGTGAGCGCGTTGATGATGCGTCCGGGCATAGCTCCTACGTAGGTCTTTCTGTGACCGCGGATATCCGCCTCGTCGCGAACGCCGCCGAGCGAAACTCTGACGTATTTGCGCTTCATTGCCTTAGCCAAGGAAGCGGCAATGGACGTCTTACCGACTCCGGGAGGGCCGTAAAGGCAGATTATC
>JAZSJO010000047.1:0-4858 GCA_045534365.1 Eubacteriales bacterium | reverse complement strand
ATTGCGGTGCAGTATTGGACTATCAACGACGAGAGCGAGATGAGAGAGCTTATCGAGCTTGGTTGCGATTGCATTATGACCGACGATCCCGAGCTTCTCGCGCGAGTGCTGAAGGAATACGAAAAGCCGAAAAATTTATATGATTGATAATATTTTAGCGTAATGAACTATCCCACGGTGTTATTGCAGCCGTGGCTTTAGGCGGCAGACATCTTTTGGGGAATATTGATTTAAGTAGAGACTATCAGACACTGGTGAATTTTTGGGATATTATATTGACAAGTCAGTTTTATTGTTATATAATATTGTGGAACAATGCTTTTTAAAGAGGGAAAATGAGGTCCCAAAGGATATCATCTTATCCATTGGAACGCAAGTCTTTGGGACGTGGTGGAATTGTACGGTGAGCCGCCCCTCACTCCGCCCGAGAGCAACGATATGAATTTACAATAAGCAAAAGATGTTTGCACTCATATTATGTTGGCAAATATTATATAATTTAATCTTATCTTGAAAGGATATTGAGTTATGGAAAAAGTGTTTGATGCGGTAGAAAAGCACAGAGAGCTGATACTTGAAGCCGAGAGATTTATCTGGAAGCACCCTGAGACGGGATACAAGGAATTTGAGACGAGTAAGTATCTTGCCGAAAAGTTTGAGAGCCTTGGATATAAGCTGACCTATGCCGAGGGTATCACGGGATTCTATACCGTTATTGATACGGGCAGAGAAGGCCCCGAGGTGCTTATTCTGGGCGAGCTTGACTCGATAATCTGTGCCGCTCACCCAGAGGCAGACAAGAATACGGGCGCGGTACACTCCTGCGGTCATCACGCTCAATGCGCGGCTCTTTTAGGTGTCGCGGCGGCGCTCACCGAGGAGGGTGTGCTCGACTCTCTTTGCGGCAGGATAAGGCTTTGCGCCGTTCCCGCCGAGGAGCTACTCGAAATAGAGTACAGAAAGCAGCTCAGAGCCGAGGGTAAGATAAAGTATCTTGGCGGCAAGAGCGAATTTTTGAGCAGAGGCTATTTCGACGGCGTTGATATGGCGTTTATGGTGCACACCGAGCACGAATTCGGGACCGGCTCGGATCACGTTGGCTGTATTGCAAAGAGCGTTATATATAAGGGCAAGGCATCTCACGCGGGTAGCTCGCCCCATAAAGGCATCAACGCGCTTTACGCCGCTTCCTGCGGACTTCAAGCGGCAAACGCGCTCCGCGAGACCTTCCGTGAAGCAGATCTTATTCGTTTCCACCCAATAATAACTCACGGCGGCGATATGGTCAATGCCATTCCCGAGACGGTACAGGTGGAAAGCTACGTCAGGGGCAAAAGCTTTGAGGCTATTACGAGAGAAAACAAGAAGATAAACCGCGCGCTTATCGGCGCGGCATTGTCGATCGGCGCAAATATAGAGATCGTCGATATGCCCGGATATTCGCCGTTGATAGACGATAAAGGAATGAAGGCGGTGGCAAGAGACGCGGCAAAGCTTGTCGATCCCGCGCTTGATCTTCCCGTAGACACCCCTTGGAGCACGGGATGCACCGATATGGGAGACCTTTGTTGCATTATGCCCGTGGTACATTCTTATGCCGCGGGAGCGATGGGAACGTCACACGGAAACGATTATTATATCGTCGATCCCGTAGTCGCTTGTATCAAGAGCGCCAAGTGGCAGATCGCGATGCTAAGGCTTTTGCTTGAAAACGGTGCTGTGAGAGCAAAGCAGATAATTGCCGACTTCAAGCCGCAGTTTGCGTCTGCAAAGGAGTTCCTCGCTTATCAGGATAGCCTTAACGACGAGGGCGACAGAATAACATATACCGACGGTAAGGCTGAAATCAGACTTTAATAACAGTAAGGCGATATTCTTAAAGAGAAGATATAAGAATAAGAGCCCCCTTCATTTACACCGATAAGGACAACGGCGAATATAAGCCTGTTTCCGAAAGCCTATAATCCCTCCCGATTCAGAATGTCTTGGCGGTACCTTTTTCGCAGAGGACGGAGTGCCTTATGTGGTCTTCTGTCACGAACGGGTGCAGGTTAAGGACGTCGAGATATGGACAATACCCTTGAGGGTGAGAAAATGAGTTTCTTGCACCGTTCCAATACGCCGAATCGGGAAAGGGCGTTTTTTATGAATTTTGAGAGGAAAGTATTAGTATGAAATTTCAGTTTTTAGGTACCTGCGCGGCGGATTTTTCGCCTAGATTGAAGGACGAATGCGCCGACAGATTCGATATGAACGCCCGCCGTTCATCCTGCGCTTTACTTGACGGTCATATTTTGATAGATTGCGGTATACATGCCCTCGATTGTCTGCGTATAGCAGGTGTTTCCTGCGATAGTGTTACCGACATAGTGATTACTCATCTGCACGCCGATCATTTTATCGCCAAAAATGTTGAAAGCATTGCGGCGGCGAAGACCGAGCCCTTGAGATTATGGGTGTCTGAGGAGGCCAAGCTTTCCGAGATGACAAACGTGGAGATAGTAAGAATGCCCAAGCTTGAAAGACTTGAGCTTGAAGAGGGTGTATTCGTTACGGGACTTTTCGCCAATCACGCTCAGAACTCCGCGCCGCAATTTCTGCTTTTTGAGCTTGGTGGAAAGAAGATACTTTACGCCACCGACGGCGGTTGGGTCATCAACGCAAGCTATAATTTTTTGAAAAGATCCAATCTTGATCTTTTGGTGCTTGATTGCACCTGCGGAGATTATCCCGGTGAATACCGCATAGGCGAGCATAACAGCATACCTATGATAAGGCTTATGCTTCCGTCGTTCAAGACGGTCGGCATCATCAGCGATAAGACCGAGGTCTACTGCACACATATCGCGCCCTCTCTTCATAAGCCGCACGACGAGATATGCGCTGTGGTGGAGGAGTTTGGCGCAAAGGTGGCTTACGACGGACTTGAAATTGAAATATAAGGCTTTTCTCTTGATATGTAGAAAAAATATTTTATAATTATATTGTAAAATTTTGAAAATACAAAGAGGTGTGAATGTGTATCGTATAGGTATAGATCTCGGCGGAACGAATATTGCCGTTGCAATAGTAAACAATGAATTTAAGATCGTCAAAAAGCTCAGCGTTCCCACGGGCAAGGAAAGGGAAGCGGCTCTTATTATGGACGATATGGCGGAGCTTTGCAAGAACGTATGCCGTGAAGCGGGAATAGATTTTTCCGAGATAGAGGCGGTAGGTATCGCTTCTCCAGGTGTGGCAAATCATACCGACGGAGTTGTAGAGTATTCCTGCAATCTGCCCTTCCGCAGATTCCCGATATGCGCGGAGCTTGGGAAAAGACTTGGTATCGACAATATCCACGTTGAAAACGACGCTAACGCGGCGGCGTGGGGTGAAGCGGTCGCAGGCGCGGCAAAGGGAACGAAAGACTCGGTAATGATAACCCTCGGTACGGGTGTCGGAGGCGGCGTTATTATTGACGGCAAGGTCTTTTCGGGCTTCAATTATGCGGGTGCCGAGCTCGGTCACATCGTTATCGAGGTTGGCGGCAGACCCTGCGGATGCGGCAGACGAGGCTGTTGGGAAGCGTACAGCTCGGCTACGGGACTTATCAATATGACGAAAGAAAAGCTTGAAGAGTGCAAAAAGAACGGCAGAGAGACCGTTATGACCGCTCTTGTTGAAAAGCACGGTAAGGTTAACGGCAGAACGGCGTTTGACGGTATGCGCGCGGGAGACGCGGCGGCGAAAGAGGTAGTTGACGAATATATCAAATATCTTTCAAGCGGTCTTGCAAGTATAATAAATATATTCCAGCCCGAGGTGCTTTCTATCGGCGGCGGAGTATCGGGTGAGGGACAGTTCCTCATCGACCTGATCTCTCCCATAGTTACGACCGAAATGTACGGCGGCGACTTTATCACACCCACCAAGCTCCGTATTGCCGAGCTTGGCAACGACGCCGGCATCGTCGGAGCGGCGTTCCTTGGAATTTAAGGAGACTCATTCGTACTTCTTTTGAAAGGTGAGGTGACAAAATGGTATCTGTTGTAAAAAAGGATACGGGAAATTTCATATATATGCGCGTAAGAAAGCATAACTGTCCCGAATGCGGAAAACAGATGAGGGTGGTCAAAATGACCAAGACCGTCAGATCCAAGACCAAGGAAGCAAAGGGATTCGATTTTTCAGCGTGCGATATTTCTCTTGGCGAAAAGGTCAAATTTATATGGTATGAATTTGAATGTAAAAGTTGTAAAAAGACCTACGCCGAGGATAAGATGAAGGCTATCGAGAAGAAGCAGAAAAAAGAGCAAAAGACAGCCGCCAAAGCAGAAAAAAAGGCCGAAAAGCTTGCCGTGAAGCAGGCTGAAAAAAACGCTGAGTAAGATCATATCCGCAAATATTTCAAAAAACGGCGCGGGACACTGAAGCGCCACTCGTTCAGTTCACAAAAAACAAAAACTGAAAACACCTCCTATGGTATAATAAAACCATAGGAGGTGTTTTGGTATGGCAGAAAAAGACGGAAGTTCAACAATTGCACGAAAGATATCAAGGGAGCGATACTGCGGCAATATTTGAATAACGAAGACTGTTATCCGGAGACTGCGGAATATCCGGGATTTACTTCGCGTGTCTTCGCCGTTTTGTTTTTAAACTATTTCAATACCCTCAAAAAGAGCCAGCTTGGGGCCCGAATATCTGCCCGATTGGGTGAGATCGCTTGAAAGCCTGATAGAATTCAAGGCATCCGTGAGCTTGCCCGAGATCGAGATGCCCGTGACGGGTATCTTTTTCTCTCCGTCGAAGTAGTAAGCGAGACGGACCTCGCCGCCGATATAGTCGTTATAGATGTCAAGCTGAAGTCCCGACA
>JAZSJO010000053.1:0-7350 GCA_045534365.1 Eubacteriales bacterium | reverse complement strand
CCCACCCTACAGAGCATATCTTAAAGCGAAATTTCACTTGTTGTATTTAATAAACACCTTTTTGGGTAGGGTGTTTCTTAAGAGGGGAGGATGTCGGAGCAGTTCGGTTAGCGAAGTCTGCCGAACGCGCAGACTTCTTCTCCTCTTAAGCGGCGTTCTTTTCGTCAGAGCAAATGCTCGCATTTGCGTGCCGAAGCGTAGCGTAGGCTGTTTTCATTTCGACGCGGAAAGAAAAGGACATAAAAAAGAATTAGATAAACTGCAATTTATCTTCACCCCTTGTTTTTTATTAACCTCAGCTTTGATTTTTCGTAGCAAAAAGCTTCTCTTTGCTAGAAAATTTTGATATAAAAAATCGTGAAAATTGTTGATTTTTAAATAAATATATGTTATACTGAATAATATCAGGCGACACGAACCGAAAGGTTAAGTAAAACGAAAAAGGTCAACGACATTTTCGGCGTGCTGAACGATATAAGAGAATATTGGGGAGCTATTTCGATATGGGCGGCGCGACCTTCAGGGAGGACTTTAACCTCGATTGGCTCGAGAACAGCGCGCCTAAAGGAATAAAGATAATTCAAAAATAATTTTGGAGATATTATGCAGATAGTAATTATCGGAAACGGCTCGGTCGGCGGCTCGCTCACCGAGAGCATTTGCAAGGAAGGACACAACGTAACCGTTATCGACAAGGATGCGGACACGGTAAACGCCGCGGTAAATAAATACGACGTGTTCGGCATCACGGGCAACGGCACCTCCGCGGAAATACAAAAGGAAGCGGGCGTTCCCGAGTGCGATATACTTATCGCCGTCGCGCCCGGCGACGAATTTAACCTTATCTGTTGTATGATAGCCAAGCAGCTCGGCGCAAAGCATACCATTGCCCGCGTAAGAGACCCCGAATATCTCACCCAGAGAAGCTTTATGTATAAGCAGCTCGGTATAGATATGATAGTCAACCCCGAATACGAGGCGGCAAGAGAGGCGGCGAGACTTATCCGCTTCCCCGCGGCAATGAAGCTTGAAAAGTTCGCGAGAGGACAGGTCGAGGTGGTCGAGATACACATCGGCGAAGGACACCCACTGGCGGCCGTAGCTCTTAAGGATTTCAAAAACAAATTCAATACCAATATCCTCGTTTGCGCCTGCGTAAGAGGTGACGAGGCTATAATCCCCGACGGTGATTACGTTATAAAAGAGGGAGACAGCATATCCTTGGCGGGCTCGCGTATCGACATCAACGACCTTTTCGTGAAGATAGGCCTCGTGGGCAAGCATATCAAGGACGTTATGCTCATAGGAGGGGGAAGGATTTCCAAATATCTCACCTCTCAGCTCACGTCGGGATATAAGCTTAAAATAATCGAAAAAAGCCCCGAGGTCTGCGACGAGCTGGCGGAGCTTTTCCCCAAAGCGCAGATAATTCTCGGAGACGCGACCGACCCCGATCTTCTCGACGACGAGGGACTTGAAAAGACCGACGCATGCGTAATTATGACCTCGAACGATCAGACCAACCTGATAATCTCGATGTTTGCTCAATCGAGAGAGGTGGAAAAGGTCATTTCAAAGATAGCCTCTCCCACCTTCGTAAAGCTTTCGGAGAACGCGGGTGTCGATTCGACCATAACTCCTCAGTATCTTATCAACACCAAGGTGCTTCGCTTCGTGAGAGGTCTTGCCAACCGCGGCGAAAACGGATACAAGAGCGCGATCAAATCCCTCCACAAGATAGCCGATAACAAGGTCGAGGCGCTTGAGTTTGACGTGGCGGAGGACTTCGTGGGACTCGGCATAACTCTTCGCGACATAAAGCTTAAGAAGGGAATACTTATTGCCGCAGTCATAAGAGGAAATAACGTTATATACCCCGGCGGTGATACCACGCTTGAGCTCGGAGACAGCGTTATAGTTATGACGACCATAGAAAAGCTTTGCGATCTTGGCGATATTCTCGCGTAACGGAGTTTTACTATGAATTTTAAAATGTTAAGATACATCATCGGTCAGCTCTTGCTGGCAGAGGCGATCCTGATGCTCCTGCCCCTTGTCACGACGCTGATATACGGTGAATTTGAAATGCTTTCGGCGTTTCTCATACCAATAGCGGCACTCGTCGTCCTCGGCGGGCTTTTCTCGCTCTTCAAGCCCGAGGATAAGACTCTGCGCGCGAAGGACGGATTCGTGACGGTAGGCTTGTCCTGGATAATACTGTCCGCATTCGGATGTCTCCCCTTTATCATATCGGGACTTATCCCCAACGTCATCGACGCATATTTCGAGACGGTGTCGGGCTTTACGACCACCGGCTCAAGCGTTTTGTCGACGGCGGATTTCGAGAAGCTCTGGTCACCCGAGACCGCGGAGATCGGTATGCGCGGCGTCTTTTTGTGGCGAAGCTTTACCAACTGGATAGGCGGTATGGGAGTGCTCGTGTTCGTGCTTGCGGTAATGCCTCAGCAGGACATGAAATCCTCGCGTCTTGTTCACGTTATGCGCGCCGAGATGCCGGGTCCTAAGATCGACAAGCTTGTGGCAACGGTCAAAAAGACCGCCTCTATAATGTACGTTATATATATTTTTCTGACGCTCGTTCAGGTCGTCCTTCTGCTTTTTGGCGGAATGGATCTTTACGAATCGCTCTGCACCTCGTTCTCCACCGCGGGAACGGGAGGATTTGCGGTATGGGCGGACAGTATGGTAAGCTTCGGCGGTGTCGCGCACCCGGATCTCTGCACTTGGGTGATAGCAATATTTATGATCGTATTCAGCATAAACTTCAACCTTTTCTATCTTGTTATCACGGGAAAGGCTCTGTCGGCACTTCTCAGCGAGGAGCTTCGCTGGTTTGTGGGAATAGTGCTGGCATCTACTGCCATAATAACGATCAACACATACTCTCTCTATGAAGGCTTCGGAGACACCTTAAGAAACGCATTCTTTCAGGTCTCCACCATCATATCGACCACGGGCTTTGCGACAGCCGACTTTAACCTTTGGCCAAACGCCTCAAAGGTGCTTCTGCTGGTGCTTATGTTTATCGGCGCCTGCGCGGGAAGCACGGGAGGCGGAATCAAGGTCAGCCGAATCGTTATCGCAGTGAAGAGCACGTGGGCAGAGATAAGGCATATGACGCACCCAAGACAAATAAAAAAGATAATTTTTGAGAAAAAAGCGGTGGATTCCGACACGATAAAGGGCACGTTTGCGTATATGGTAGCGTATATACTCATCTTTTTCGTATCGTTTCTGCTCGTCGCGCTCTTTGACGGACAGAGTGTTGAGACCTCGTTTTCATCGGTCGCCGCCTGCATAAATAATATAGGCCCGGGACTTGACGGTGTAGGACCTGCGAGCAATTTTGCCTTCTATTCGCCCTTATCCAAGATAGTTCTGCTTCTTAATATGCTTATAGGCAGACTTGAGATTTTCCCGATAATTCTTCTTTTCTCACCCTCGGTCTGGAGGGAGAAATAACCTTTAGCGTTTGATAAATTGGGATTTATCTAATTGTTTTTGTTGTCCTTTTCTTTCCTCGTCGAAAGAAAAGGACGAAAAGAACGCCGCTTAAAGAGGGGAGGATGTCGGAGCAGATTGGATAGCGTAGTCTTCCAATCGCGCAGATTTCTTCTCCTCTTAAGCGGCGTTCTTTGGGTGAGAGCAAATGCTTGCATTTGCGAGCCGAAGCGCAGCGTAGGCAATTTTCATGCCGACGGGGGCAGAAAATGAACATAAAAAACATTTCGACAAATCAAAATTAGAAAATTCATCGTTCTAAAACAGCAAAAATACGGAGATAATTATTATGATAAAGCCGAGATTTATTGTTTTCGAAGGCATTGACGGCGCGGGAAAGACCACGCAGATAAAGCTTTTGTGTCAGTCGCTCGAAAAGAGAGGCATACCCGTAAAAACCACCGTCGAGCCTACCAGTATGCCCTCGGGCAGAGCTATCAGAGATGCTCTTTCGGGCAGAGTGAAAAAAACACCCGAGGAAATGGCGAATTTATTCGCTTATGACCGACTTCTTCATAACATCGACGAGGAAAACGGCATTGAAAGTATGCTGAAGAGCGGTTTTTCGGTAGTAAGTGACAGATATTATTATTCCTCTCTGGCGTATCAGGGCTCGGCTCTGGGGTACGAATTCGTTGCGGCGCTCAATCTGAACAATCCCCAAATACGCACTCCCGATCTTTGTATATTCCTCGACCTGACCCCCGAAAAGAGCCTTGAGCGCATCGGCAACAGGGGCGAGGCAAAGGAGATCTACGAAAACATCGAATATCTTACCAAAACGCGCGCTATGTTCTTCGACGTGTTTGAAAGATTGCGCGAGGGGGGAGAGAATATCGCCGTGATAGACGCCTCGGGAAGCGTTGAGGAGATAGCCGAGAGAGTCTTGGCGGCGGCTCTTGATATCTACGGACGATAAATTGAGGTGTTTATGAACAAAAAAATCAACAAAACGGAGGTCTTGAGGCAGGCAAAAAGCTTTTTGCTCGTCATCGTTGGAACGCTGATATTATCCTTTGGAACGGCGGTCTTTATACTGCCATTCGAGCTTGTCTCGGGCGGCGTTGCGGGAATTGCTATAGTTGTCAACAGATTTCTGCCCGCGGGGCTTATTTCCGTTGATATGATAGTTACCGTTGTGACCTGGCTTTTGTTCTTCATCGGGCTTGTCGTTCTGGGCAGATCCTTCGCTACGAAGACTTTGCTCTCCACTATAATCTATCCCATAGGCGTCTCGGTTTTTATGAGACTGACCGATCCCGCCTTTCTCGGCGGCTTTTTCAATCTCCACTCTTCACCGCACTCGCAAATATCCCTGATACTCGCCGCGGTCTTCGGCGGCGCCTTCGTGGGCACGGGCTGCGCCGTGACCTTTATCGGCGGCGGAAGCACGGGAGGCGTGGATATAATCGCCTTCAGTATATGCAAGATATTCAAGAGACTTAAAAGCTCGGTGGTCATCTTTGCGGTGGACGCGTCTATAGTGATACTCGGTATGTTTGCCATAGGTGACTTTGCGGTCTCCCTGCTTGGTATCGTTTCGGCGTTTATCGCGGCGGCGGTAGTGGATAAGGTCTTCCTCGGAAGCACGCGCTCCTTTATCGCGCAGGTGGTGACCGACAGATACGAGGAGATAAATAAGATAATTATTGAAAAGGTCGACCGCACGACGACGATAGTCGATATACGCGGCGGATATTCGGGCGAGGCGAAGAAGATGCTTATCATTTCCTTCACTATGAATCAGTACGCCGAGGTCATGAACACCATAACGAAGATAGACAAAAAAGCGTTCGTCACCATTCACAGCGCTCACGAGATAAACGGCGAGGGCTGGACAAGGTAAATAATTTTGGAGAAAAGTTTTTGCTTTTCTCCTATTTTATATTTTGCTTTCTTTTATATATTATCTGCGTTTTTTCGATATTTCTTATTGACTTTATACATAATATATTTATAGGGAGAAGAGGATCGTCTCTTATCCCTGTTTTTTACTAATCGGCAGATTTTGATTTGTAGAAATGTTTTTACTAACTTTTCTTGTCACCAGCGACAATGAAAACAGCCTACGCTACGGACAGAAAATGAAGATAAAAAGAAACTTATAAACTGCAATTTTCAAATTCCTCCTTTTGCTTCAAAATGGCGATTTCAAAAAATTCGACAAAAAATTTGCAATTTTTCAAAAAAGTACTTGCAAATCTCAATCTGTTGTGATATAATAATTAACATCTATTTAAGAGCAATATAGGAAAGATTGAAAGTTCCGACTTACAAAATTGCAAAATTTAGCCTTTTAGAACACTAAAGCGGCAATTTTTGCATAAGTCTGCGGAGCGTCGATTCAAAAAAGCTCTCAAACAGTCAATTCATCCACGAAAGGAAATAAATCTTATGTCACAGTACGTACAGAACGTTCTTGCCGATCTTATCGCCAAGAACCCCAACGAACCCGAATTTCACCAAGCGGCGACCGAAATACTCGAGTCTCTCGCTCCCGTTTTCGACAAGCACCCCGAATATGAGGCTGCAGGTCTGCTTGAAAGATTCGTAGAGCCCGAGAGAACTATCATGTTCCGCGTTCCCTGGGTAGACGACGCAGGCAAGGTCCACGTTAACAAGGGTTACAGAGTTCAGTTCAACAGCGCTATCGGTCCCTACAAGGGCGGCTTCCGCTTCCACCCCTCGGTCAACCTCTCGATATTGAAGTTCCTTGGCCTTGAGCAGATACTCAAGAACAGCCTTACGAGCCTTCCCATCGGCGGCGGTAAGGGCGGCTCCGACTTCGATCCCTCGGGAAAGAGTGACGGAGAGATAATGAGATTCTGCCAGAGCTTTATGAGCGAGCTTTACCGTCATATAGGTCCTAACGTCGACGTTCCCGCAGGTGACATCGGTGTTGGCGCGAGAGAGATAGGCTATCTCTTCGGTCAGTACAAGAGACTTCAGGGCGCGTTTGAGAACGGCGTGCTTACGGGTAAGGGAATCTCCTACGGCGGCTCTCTCATTCGTCCCGAGGCTACGGGCTTTGGCGCGGTATACTTCGCGCAGAAGGTGCTTGAGCATTACAACGACACTATCGAGGGCAAGACCGTCGTCGTTTCGGTCTTCGGTAACGTTGCTTGGGGTGCTGTCAAGAAGGCTACCGAGCTTGGCGCAAAGGTAATTGCTATCTCGGGTCCCGACGGATATATTTACGACGAGAACGGCGTTTCCACCGAGGAAAAGATCAACTTTATGCTTGAAATGAGAGCGTCGGGCAGAAACAGAGTTCAGGACTACGCAGAAAAGTTCGGCGTTCCTTTCTTCGCAAAGGAAAAGCCTTGGGGACTTAAGGCAGACATTATGATGCCCTGCGCGACTCAGAACGAGGTCGGTATGGCTGAGGCTGAAAAGATGGTCGCTAACGGCGTTAAGTACTACATAGAGGTATCCAATATGCCTACAAGCAACGAGGCTCTCAAGTACATTCAGGAGAGCGGTCTCGTAGTTGCGCCCTCCAAGGCGGTCAACGCGGGCGGCGTTGCGGTCTCCGCGCTCGAGATGTCTCAGAACAGCCAGAGACTTGCTTGGTCTGCAGAGGAGGTTGACGCAAAGCTTAAGACTATCATGTCCAACATCCACGACAACGCGGCGGCAGCAGCCGAAGAATACGGCTACGGCTACGATCTCGTAAAGGGCGCTAACCTCGCGGGCTTCAAGAAGGTCGCAGAGGCTATGATGGCACAGGGAATAGTTTAATTTTACCTATATACGCAGGGGGAGAGGGTGCCTTTTTAAGCACCCTCTCCCCTAGCTTTCGGACTGCCGAAAACGTAGCGAGGTTTG
>JAZSJO010000113.1:0-3074 GCA_045534365.1 Eubacteriales bacterium | reverse complement strand
AAGGAAGCGGCAATGGACGTCTTACCGACTCCGGGAGGGCCGTAAAGGCAGATTATCTGTCCCTTAAGGTCGGGATTGAGCTGCTTTACCGCAAGATATTCAAGGAGTCTTTCCTTGACGTCCTCAAGTCCCTCGTGGTCTGCGTCGAGTATCTTTTTTGCCGCCTTGACGTCGGCTCTGTCCTTCGTGGAGCTCATCCAGGGCAGATCGATGCATATATCAAGATAGTTTGAAAGCACGGTCGCCTCTGCAGAGCCGAAGGGGGAGCGGGCAAGACGGTCGTTTTCCTTGAGAAGCTTCTTTCTGACGTCCTCGGGAAGCTCAAGAGACATTATCTTATCGTAATATTCCTCGGTCTCGGAAAGTCCCTCTCCAAGCTCCTCCTGAATAGACTTCATCTCCTCGCGCAGATAATACTCTCGCTGGCCGCGGTTTATCCTCTCTCTCGTCTTTTTATGCAGCTCGCTTTCAAGGCGCAGGACCTCGATCTCATCCTCGGCAAGGGAGAGGACGGTCTCTATTCTGCGGTAAGGCTCGAATATCGCGAGCGTTTCGAGCTTGTCTTCATATTTTATAAAGAGATTTGAAGCGATAACGTCGGCAAGGAGCGCGGGATTTTTGATCGATTTGAAGGTGGGAATAATATTCTCCGCAGGGGGAGGGAGAAGCTTTGCCATAAGCTTTGCAGCGTCGTTGAGTCGGCGCAGATAGGCCTGGTTTTTGACGCTTGCGCCGTCGGGCAGGGCTATTGTCTTGCAGAGCGCGTCTGCGGTGTAGTATTTTCCCGTACGCTTGAAGCTCGAAAGGGTGGCGCGGGACATACCCTCGGCGATGCAGCGAAGAGTCTTTTCGCCCGCGTTTATAAGCTGCTTGATCTTGATGACGGTACCGACCTCGAAAAGCTCGTCCGACTCGGTATCGGGCTTCATGGGTATTGCGACGGCGTATTTAGAGCCGTCAAAGGCTTCCCTGAGCGCGTCGCAGGAGTTGAAGCCGTTGTCCTGCACCTCAAGGTTGATGATCTCGCCGGGGAAGGCTACCGTTGCGCTCATCGCTACGAGCGGCAAGGAGAATTTCTCGGCTTTAACTGTATATTCTGACATTTTAAACTCCGTTCCGCCGCCCTGCGGAAACTGCCAAAGCTCACTTGATTTGCTTCGGGATACCGCGGCGGCACAAATTTACCGATGAATTTTGCTTCCCGCAAAATTCGCGCGTGAAAAAATAATTTCACTAAAACATGGAAACAGATTTTGGCAGGTCTCCGTATTATAGGCGACGGCTGTATTGCGCCAGGCAATAAGTGGATGAATGAAAAGGAGAGCCGTACCTTAAGCGTTTTAATGAAAAAGCGCGTATCGAAGCCGAATGTGGAGAAGAAGAGTATAGAACGGCTATTTTACGATACTTACATTACATTATAACACATAATTGAAAAAAATGCTATACTTTTTAAGAATTTTTACAATTTTATTATATACTTTATTTTTGCCCGATCGTGTGGAGAGCGGTTTGCGTTTTTTAGGGAAAATTCGTCATTCAAGATCGAGATCATTATAGGCCGCGTATCCGATGCGAGAGACGTTTTTTTAGTTTTGAGACACTACGACACGCCTATGTGTCAATTTTTCACAAAAACGACTACGACAAATGTGCGTATTTTCTCAACGTTATCTTTTTTTAACGAAAATTTAGACGAAAAATCGTATAAAATGGATATTTACAAAATGCGGATTTTGATGTATAATTAAAATCCCGAATAAAGTGCGAATCCGCGTCGTGCTTTATTTCCTGCACAACCTGTTGTTTTCTGCGAAATATCAATCTGATGATATCACGACACGCATGAAAAGACACGTTGTGCTTTTCTTTTTTTTGCGCTTTTAAAAAAGCTTGGCAAAAGTATTTTTCTCGAAAGAAACAAACGAAAAAAACGGGCAGGACAGTAACGGAACAGACTCGTTTTTGCAAGCTTTTTTCAAAAAGCGAAAATTTTTTCAAAAAACTATTGACAAACCGTTTTCTCTGTGCTATAATAATTGCCGTAATAAAGAGAAGTTCCGCTTCCACCCTGCAAGAAAACGAGCAGCGGTCAATAGATTTTCTTCCCGTCAATATGCGGGAAAACTGTCTGCGCGGAGCTTTTGCTCGGCGTTTTTTGTTTCGCCGATAACGCTTGAACAAATATTATAGCATACATATTTATCAAATGGAGGTGTTTACCCATAGCAGCTAATAATTCAAAGGATACCCTTATTAATGAGGATATTAATTTCCCCGAGGTAAGAGTTATCGGTCCCGAAGGAGAACAGATCGGAATCATAAGCTCCGAGCAGGCACTTAAAATGGCGTACGATAAAGGTCTTGACCTTTGCCTTATGTCAGCGCAGGCAAATCCGCCCGTGTGTAAGATAATGGACTTCGGAAAATTCCGTTTTGAGCGTGAAAAGCGCGAAAAGGAAGCAAAGAAGAAGCAGCAGACGGTTGAATTGAAGGAGATCCAGCTCTCTCCCAGAATCGACACTCACGACTTTGAGACCAAGGCAAAGCAGGCGCGCAAATTTCTTGAAGCGGGAAACAAGGTCCGCGTAGTTATGAGATTCCGCGGCCGTGAGATGAGCCATATGGCCATCGGACGCGAGATAATCGACAGATTTGCCGAGATCTGCTCCGAGGTCGGAACGGTTGATAAAAAGCCTTCCGTCGACGGACGTATTATGAGCATGGTGGTAACACCCATCAACACTAAATCAACAAAATAATATTTGTAAATTTTTATCATAAGGAGTATATAAAAATGGGAAAAGTCAAAACACATAAGGCTTCTGCCAAGAGATTTTCGGTTACAGGTACCGGCAAGGTTAAGATGAACCACTGCCATCACCGTCACAACCTCGGTCTTAAGACTCAGAAGAGAAAGAGACATCTTCGTTCCGGCGCTATCATGAGCGAGGCTATGGCACCTAACATCAGAGTTCTTATCCAGAAGTAATTTAAGTTGTAATCGAGAAAGGAAATAAGTAAAATGGCAAGAATTAAGGGCGCAATGATGACGCGCAAGAGAAGAAAGAAGA
>JAZSJO010000124.1:0-3527 GCA_045534365.1 Eubacteriales bacterium | reverse complement strand
CTCACAGAACGACATGGCTACGATCCGACTTAGCTTATCGAAGAAGCCTATCACGGCGAAAAAATAGTTCTTATAGAAAACGAATTCGGTGAGATCGGTATCGATAGCGGGTTTCTGGCAGAGGCGGGCATAAAGATCAACGAAATGAATTCGGGATGCATCTGTTGCTCACTTGTCGGAGACTTCGCGGAGGCACTCAAGAAGGTTATTACCGAGTACACTCCAGACCGTATTCTTATCGAGCCTTCGGGCGTGGGTAAGCTCTCCGACGTTATCAAGGCGGTAGAGAACGCAGACACCGAGGGAGCGGAGCTTAACGGCTTTACTACCATAGTTGACGCAAATAAGTGCAAGATGCATATGAAGAACTTTGGCGAATTTTTCAACGATCAGGTTGAAAATGCGGGCTGTATAGTTCTCAGTCATACGGGAAATATATCCGAGCAGAAGATAAGCGATTGCGTCGCACTCCTTAAGGAACATAACTCCGAGGCGGTCATAGTTACGACTCCCTGGAATCAGCTTTCGGGCGAGCAGCTTCTCGAGGCTATGGAGCGCAGATCCACCCTTGAAGCCGAAATGACCGAGCTTAAGGAAGAGGCTCACGCGCATCATCACCACCACGAGCGTGAGCACCACCACCACGATGATGATTGTTGCCACCACGAGCACGAGCATCACCACCACGACGGTGATTGTTGCCACCATGAGCACGAGCATCACCACCACGACGGTGATTGCTGCCACCACGAGCACGAGCATCACCACCACGAATACGATGAACACGGTAACTGCTCTTGCGGGCATCATCATGACCACGGTCATCACCACCATCACGCCGACGAGGTGTTCGTAAGCTTTGGCGCAGAGACAACGAAGAAGTTCAATGCCGAACAGCTCAAGGCAGCGCTTGAAGGCTTCACGGACGCAGAAAAATTCGGTATGGTACTCAGAGCAAAGGGTATCGTCGAATCCGACGACGGACGCTGGATCCACTTTGATTACATCCCCGGCGAGCCTGACGTTCGTTTTGGCGGAGCGGGTGTTATAGGAAGGCTCTGCGTTATCGGCTCCAAGCTTAACAAAGAAGCGGTGTCCGAGGCGATCGGCGTTGAATTGGCATAATTTTTGATTTGAAAGGTATAGAAAAATGGCACAACCTACTATTCCCGTATACCTCTTTACAGGATTTCTTGAGGGCGGCAAAACACACATAATCCAGGAATCTATGTCTGACGAGCGTTTCAACACGGGAGAGAAAACGCTTATCATCCTCTGTGAGGAGGGTATAGAGGAGCTTGACGTTTCGATGTTCAGTGGAAAGAACGTATATCTTGCCACTCTTGACAGTGAAGCCGACGTTACCGCAGAAAAGCTTGAGGAATGTCGCGAGGGACACAAGATTGACCGCGTTATCATCGAATATAACGGTATGTGGCAGTTGGCTACTCTTTACAACAATCTCCCCGACGATTGGTTTATCTTCCAGAATATGATGTTTGCCGACGCAAACACGTTCTTCACGTATAATCAGAATATGAGAAGCCTTATGGTAGACAAGCTGATGTCCTGCGAGATGATAGTCCTCAACCGTACTCCCGATAATATCGACAAGGACGAGGTCCATAAAATTGTCAGAGGCGTTTCCCGCCGCGCGACTATCACCTACGATTACCCCGACGGTCACGTTGAATACGACGAGATCGAGGATCCGCTTCCTTTCGACATCGACGCGCCCGTTATTGAGATCGAGGATGACGATTACGCCGTATGGTACAGAGATATGAGCGAAGAGATGGAGAAATACGACGGAAAGGTCGTTAAATTCAAGGGTATCGTCGCAAGAGATATGAAGCTTGGCAAGGACGCGATCGTAATCGGCAGACACGTCATGACCTGCTGCGTCGAGGATATAGCGTATAGCGGTCTCGTATGCAAATTCAAATCCAACGTGGCTTACAAGAACTACGATTGGATAAACGTTCAGGGTAAGATAAAGATAGAGAAGAACAAGCTTTACGGTCGTCCGGGTCCTGTTATATACGCCGAGACAAGCGCTTACACCGATAAGCCCGAAAAGGAAGTTGCTACATTCTATTGATCATCAAAGGAGCATTATGGTGAAAAACAAGTGTAATGATCAGGTAATCGAAGCTCCAATAATAAAAGAAGAAAGAAATATGGGAATCGAGCTTTTCCGCGTCGTCTCTATGATGATGGTGGTATTGCTGCACGTACTGGGACATGGTGGCGTATATTCTCACGCTCCCATTCGCTCCGATAGCTTTGACGGTACCGGATTGTTGGGAATTCTATCCGACAATTACAAAGTTTCTTGGTTTTTAGAAACGCTTGCGTATTGCTCGGTCAACTGTTACGCACTTATCTCGGGATTTGCCAATGTGAAATCAAACTTTAAATTTCGCAGAATAGTGTATCTTTGGCTTGAGGTGGTAACTCTTAACGTTGCTCTCACTGCCGTTATGCATTTTTGTGTACCTACGGCTGAGGTAACGCAGGATTATTGGCTTCGCGCATTCTTTCCGCTGGTCAGGCGCGCTTTTTGGTATTTTTGCGCTTATTTCTTTATGTTTCCTCTTATCCCGATACTCAACAAGGGAATTCTTTCCCTCAAAAAGCATCAGCATATAATCATCTGCTTTATGCTGATGGCGCCTACGGTTTTCCGAGTTATAATGAAGAAGGATAACTACGTTCTCGGTAGCGGTTATTCTGCTCTTTGGCTTATTTGTCTTTACGTTATAGGCGCATATTTCAGAATATACGGTGCTCCCAAGTGGGCTAAGTGGTTCGTAACTCTGCCTGCCTTCTTCGGCGCAACCTTCGTTGCCTGGTATTATAGAATGAGTGCCGTAGCTCTTTATCAAGACAAGCTTATCCCCAAAGATGATCCTATGTATGTAAACAGAGATATACTTATAAGTTATATCTCGCCTTGTATGGTCGTTATGGCGGTTGCGTTGCTTTTATTCTTTATGCAAATAAAGATCAAACACAAGGCTCCCAAAGTAATCATCTCCAATCTGGGAAAAGCGACTTTCGGTGTTTTCATTCTTCACGTTGGCGCGGCGTTCTGGTATTGGACGGATTTCTGGAAACAGTTTAACGCCTTTGGAAAAGCTCCTACGGTATGGGGGATGGTCTGGAGGGTGCTTGTAGCGGTGCTGTTCATATATCTGACAGCTTCGATTATAAGCCTTGCCCGAATATATCTGTTCAAGCTTTTACGCATACACGAGGGAGTCGATTTTCTGGCGGATCTGCCAAAGCGTACCTCTGACAGAGAGAAAGTACAAGCTACATCTAATCGCAGAAAAAAATACAAATAATACCATAAAGAAAAGGTCGTCGGTATCCGACGACCTTTTTCTTTTATAAAGCGAGTAACGAACGCCCATTTTCGACATAGAATGGTATTGAAGACGACTTCTTTGGCGAGGTCAACTTCATACCAAAAACAACATATAGGGGGAAATTTATTATGCAAGATAACAGATTTTCGTGCG
>JAZSJO010000091.1:0-4640 GCA_045534365.1 Eubacteriales bacterium | reverse complement strand
CCCGTTATTACCGAATAATCGACGAGCGCGCCAAGCAGCGCTCCTCCGTTTATTTCTGCCGCCTCAAGCTCTCCGTCAAGCAGAGCGTTTACATAGGAATAATAAGAGCGGGACAAGGTCTCGTTTACGTGCGCGAGGTCTGCAACCACGCCGCCTATCCCGATCCCCTCTTCAAGTCGCTCGATTCTTGAGTTTACGTCCTCAAGAGAGGCTTGAAGCTCGGCTCGCTCGTTCTCGGAGAGCTTATCCGAGGGGTAAAGGCTTGCGTAGGCTTGATTCATTCCTACCTTTTCGCCGTCCGAGACGAGATAGTCGACCACACTCGCGCGTCCCGCGTCTATAACGGTCTCGTCCTTGAAGATATACCCCGTGAAATAGGAATATTTAGCATCGGTCACGGTCTGCGTTCGTTGAGTTGAGACCGTATCCGAAAATCCGCTTGAAAGCTGAACGGCAAAATATACGAACAAGGAAAGTATCAGCGCAAGAATTATGGCGTTTACAGCCGTTTGCCTATACGTTTTGACTCTCTTTTTGCCTATCACCTTAAGCTTCCTCTTACCAATTCACATAAAATTATAAATATATATTTGATTATAACATAAAAATGTATTTATTTAAAGAGTTTTTTCGAAATATTTACAATATCTTCAAATGTTTTTAAGGCTCCGCCCTCGTCAACGAGTATTTTGTGGGCGTAATCCCTGCCCGAAAACCAGGTTATCTGTCTTTTTGCGTATCTTCTCGTCGCTCTCTTCAGCTCGTCAACGCATTCTTCAAGAGAGGCTTCTTCGCGAAGATAAGGCAAAAGCTCCTTATATCCTATCGCCTGAGCCGCCGTTTGCGAACGCTCGAAAACACCCTCGTTCATAAGACGCCTCGTCTCGTCAAGCAAGCCCAGCTCTATCATCAGGTCAACTCGCGCATCTATTCTATTGTAAAGCAACTCTCTGCTATCGAAGGCGAGAGTAATGACCTTGTGGTCGTATCTGTCGGTCACGACGGCGTTCTTTTTGTCTATATCGCTCTTTTTCACTCCCGTAACGAGACAGATCTCGATCGCGCGCATAACTCTTTTTACGTTGTTTTTGTGTATTGAAGCCGCCGCCTCGGGATCAAGAGAGACGAGACGGGCGTAGAGCGCGTCAACACCCTTTTCCTCAACGAATCTTTTAAGATCCTCGCGTAAGCTTTCGTCACAAGCCGCGCCCTCGTCGTTGCCGCCCTTCAGAAAACGGTCGAGATAAAGCCCCGTGCCGCCGCAGAATATTGGCAATTTTCCTCTTGACACGATATCCTCGACGGCTCTTTCGGCATCCTTGACGTAATCCGAGCAGGAATAGGGCGCGTCGGGCGGCAAAATATCGATCAGATAATGTCTGACCTGCGCCAATTCTTCTTTTGTCGGCTTCGCCGTGCCTATATCCATTCCCTTGTATATCTGCATCGAATCGCAGGAGATTATCTCTCCGTCAAGCTCTCTCGCCAAAGCGATAGCCAGCGCCGTCTTTCCCGATGCGGTAGGGCCCGTCACGGCAAGTATCTTTATTTTATCTTCGTTATTGATCATTTTTTGTCCTGAATTATTGAATAAACATCGCGTCGCCAAACGAGAAAAATCTGTATTTTTCCTCAACGGCGGTCTTATAAGCCTCCATTACCTTGTCCTTGTCGTAGAACGCCGAGACAAGCATAATAAGCGTGCTTTGCGGCAGGTGGAAATTCGTGATAAGCGCGTCCACCGCCTTGAATCTGTAGCCGGGGTAGATGAAGATCCCCGTGTCAGCCGACATTGCGTGAACTATACCCTGCTCGTCCGACGCGCTTTCAAGCGTACGGCAAGAGGTCGTGCCTACGCATATAACTCTGCCTCCTGCGGCGCGGCGGGAGTTTATTATGTCGGCGCTCTCCTTTGAGACCGAGAAAAACTCGGTGTGCATAATATGCTCGTCAAGTCTGTCTGCCTTTACGGGACGGAACGTACCAAGTCCAACGTGGAGCATAACGGGCGCTATCGCCACGCCTCTTTCCTTGAGCTTTTCAAGCAATTCCTCGGTAAAATGAAGTCCTGCCGTGGGCGCTGCCGCCGAGCCGTTTTCTCTCGCGTAGACCGTCTGATAGCGGCTGTTATCGTGTAATTGCTCGGTGATATACGGCGGGAGCGGCATAAGACCTATTTCGTGAAGGATATTGTAGATATTTTCGTGCTTTTCTCGGTCGTAGTCGAATTTTATGAGGCGGTTTCCCTCCTCGGTGATATCGACCACCTCGCCCACGAGCTTGCCCTCTCCGAATATCTGCTTCATACCGATTCTGGCGCGCTTACCCGGCTTTACGAGACACTCCCACGTGTCAAGCTCACGCTGACGCAAGAGCAGAAGCTCGATAACTGCCTCCTCTCTGTCCTCTACGTGACCGTAAATACGGGCGGGAATGACCTTGGAATCGTTGACGACAAGCACGTCCTCGGGTCTTATATAGTCAAGGATATCGTAAAAATGCTTATGATGGATAGTTCCCTGCTCTCTGTCAAGCACCATAAGTCTGCTGTGGTCGCGCTTATCTGCGGGGTGCTGGGCGATCAGAGATTCGGGCAGATGATAATCAAAATCCGACGTGAGCAGATCGGTGAGCTTTTTTTCGTTTATAATGACCTTGTTTTCAGAATTCATATTTCTCCTTAATGGCAATACGCCGAAGCGCTTCATATTATATAGTAAAATAATTATCCACCGTAATTATATCATAAGGAGCGCGCTTTTGCAATAGCCTGAGCAAAAAACGCTTCTTTAAGAAAGGACCTGTTTTATGAGCAAACGCAAAAAAAGCATTTTCAGGGGCGCGGCGACCGCGCTTATAACCCCGTTTCGCGACGGAGAGGTCGACTACGTAAGCTTCGGACGACTTATAGACCGACAGATAGAGAGCGGCATCGACGCTCTCGTCATCTGCGGCACCACGGGTGAGAACGCCACCCTTTCCGATGAGGAGCATCACTCGGTGCTTGAGTTCGCGTTGGCGAAAGCGGGGGGCAGAGTGCCTATGATCGCGGGAACGGGCTCGAACGACACTATGCACGCCGTCAGAATGTCGAAATTTGCCTCGGATATAGGCTACGACGCGCTTCTGGTGGTAACGCCCTATTACAACAAGGCAACTCAAAAGGGCCTTGTAAAAAGCTATCATAAGATCGCCGACATCTCCGACAAGCCCGTGATCGTCTACAACGTGCCGACGCGTACCTGCTGTAATATCACCCTTCCCGTCTATCTGGAGCTTGCGAAGCACGAAAATATCGTCGCCGTCAAGGAGGCGTCGGGAAATATCAGCGATATAGCAAGGCTTTTATGCGAGTGTGGCGAGCATCTTGACGTCTATTCGGGCAACGACGACCAGACGCTCCCGATTCTTGCCTTGGGCGGCGCGGGCGTTATTTCGGTGGTTTCGAACATAATCCCCTCCGAGATAGTTTCTCTCTGTAAAAAATGGTTTGACGGCGACACAGAAGGATGCCGCCGTCTTCACGAAAAATATTTAAAGCTTATGAAGGATATGTTCTGCGAGGTAAATCCTATCCCCGTCAAGACCGCTTTGTCTCTTATGGGACTTTGCGCGGGAGAGCTTCGCCTGCCTTTGTGCGAGATCGAAGATGGCAATCTTAGGAATTTGACCGCAACTCTGCGTGATTATGGGATAATTTAATAATTCGTTTTCAAATTTTGATTTGTCGGGGAGTTTAGGATTATATAAACTTGCCGTTAAGTCTGTTTAATTCGTTTGCTTTGCGGGACGTCGAGGCAGGCGAAGCCGTATAGAGACGTCCCCTACGGTTTTTAATGTTCGCAATTTGCTTACCGTAGAAGGATTTCAAACGATTTCGTGGTCGTAGGGGGCGGCGTCTCGACGCCCCGTATACGAACGCTTGATTTTTTCGCAACGGCGGGAGCAAGCCCCCGCCCTACAACAAAGTTCATCTCACCGTTAAACTGCAATTTACTTAATTGAAAATCCTCTTGAACTCATCCTGGGGTGCTTCCTTTGCCGTCACGGTAATGATAAAATGCTGTGGCATCGTGTCGTTGAGATTGAGGATATAATCAAGCTTCATCCTGCCCGATGAGAGCAGCTTGTTGACGACCTGATTCGACGTGACGTAGACCTTGAAGGGCATAAAGGGCGTGTCGTATGCGCAGATATGCGTCTTTCCCTCTTCAAAGGATAAGACCGTATTGATAGCGCCCTCCTTGCTCATTGCCACGAGCTCGGGGGTTGCGGGATTGAATATTATCTTTGAGGTGGTGGCTATCTGTGAGTCGTCCTCGTTTTCGTTATAGCTGATGATAACGTCGCCGCGCTCGTTCGTCTCGATAGTGGCTTCGGTACAAAGCTCTATCTCGTCAAAGCTTTCGGGCTCTGAGATATCGTTTAAGTCGCGGAGCGACAGATCTCCCTCTGCTCCTATCTGATGCAAAAGCTTTTCGAGCTCGCCCGCAATGCCGTCGTCTGCTTCCTCGTCGATTATCAGCGTTTTTATCTGTAAATTAATTTCTTTTTTTTCGTCTCCCGGTGTATATAGCATCTTAAAATAAACTCCGTTAATCTCTTTTTTTGAAGGTTTTTGGAAAGGGTTGGGGGTGTGG
>JAZSJO010000111.1:0-7414 GCA_045534365.1 Eubacteriales bacterium | reverse complement strand
AGCTCCTCAAGGCTCTTACCGAGGCTGAGGCTTACAACGGTCCTTCTCTTATCATCGGTTACGCTCCTTGCGAGATGCACGGTGTTAAGGGCGGCATGCAGAACTGCCAGCTCGAAATGAAGAAGGCAGTTGAAGCAGGCTACTGGCAGACCTTCAGATATAATCCTACCCTTGAGCCGGGCAAGTTGATCATCGACTCCAAGGAGCCCACCGGCAACTACGTTGACTTCATCAAGAGCGAGACCCGTTACGCTCGTCTTGCGCAGTCCAACCCCGAAAGAGCTGCTGCTCTCTTCGTTAAGGCAGAGGCAAGCGCTAAGGCTAAGTACGAGAGACTCGTTAAGATGGGTAAGCTTTATGAATAATTAAAGATATTCGGGGAGAACCTTTTAAAAAAGGGGTCTCCCCGAACCCCTCTCCAAAAACTTTCGAACAATTTATTAGTATAAAAATTAAGTCCTTTCTTCTACGGAAAGGACTTTTTATAATACAGCCATCTATCAATATTTTCTTCTTTAATTTTTGTGTCAATTTTTGGAAAACAAGATAAAAAGTAGTCGCACTCGTCGCAACAACACTCAAATCCCCTCTCTCCGTTGCCAAGGCAAGTGGCAGGCTCTCCGGGCGTAAGCTCTACACCGGTAATATCTATTACACTTTTTTGAATATTCTTACTCATATATCCCTCCGTCGGCATACAAAAAAGGTGCGTAACCGAAGCTACGCACCGAAAAACGCAAACCCCGATTGTTGTCACACAAACTAACCAGAATCCGAACATTTCAGCCTTACTCTAATTTAGTGGAGCCTGCATTTTTGCCCAGTCCATAAATTAGAGTATGCCAAAAAAGGGTATAATAATCCTATAAACAGAAAAATACCTAATACCGATTATTTAGTTTGTGTGACAATGTTATTATATCACATCATTATGTATTTGAAAATGCTTTTCAAAAAAATTTATGAAATCATCTTTCGCAAAATGCATCATACATAATCTTTTTAGAAAGCATTTGATTTATTACAGAAAACAAAAAATACGGCACTCCTCTTTCGAGATATACCGTATTCTTGCAAAATTATCCTTTAGCGCATCCGTCTAAAGTTCCCTCTTTTCATTATTTTAAGCTTGGTCTTTCGGCAGCTTACTCAAAAAGACAAGGGTAACCGGCAGCGTTATCATCGCCGTTATAACGTACGCTACAGGCTGAGCCAATTCAAGTCCCATCATGCCGTTGCCAAAGCGAGCCTCAAACACTCTCGGCAGGATCATGATCATCGGCATAAACGCGATCCCGTTCTGCAGAGCCGAAAGCAATATCGCAGGTATTCTCTTTCCTATGCTCTGGAACATCATATTGCCCACGACGGTAAAGGGTAGCACCCAAAGCACCATACAGTTGAAGCGAAGTGCCTCAGCGCCTATCCTCGTGATCTCAAGGTCGCCCTCGGAATTGAAAAATCCTATTACGGTGGGCGCAAAGCCGTAGCATATCGCCGCAAGAGCTCCGATAAACAAAAGTCCCAACGCCATAGTAACGTAGCTTGCCTTTTTGACTCGACCGTACTTTTTCGCGCCGTAATTGAACGCCGACACGGGCTGAAAGCCCTGACCGATACCGAGTCCGACGCAGAAGATGAACTGTACCGTCTTTGTAACGTATCCCATCGCCGCGATAGCCGCCGTGCCGTAAAGTCTCGCGTGGGTATTCAGCATAGCCGTGGAAATACTGCCAAGTCCCTGACGGATAAGGCTTGGGAAGCCCGTTGTGACGATATCCCAAACTATGCGGAAGCTTATAAATCCTCTCTTAAAGCTTATCTTGCTCTGAGTTTTGCCCATCAAATAAGGGATCACGAGAATTATGAGACTGACGTACTGAGAGATAGCCGTGGCAAGTCCCGCGCCCGCAGTACCCATATCCATACGCATAATAAAGACATAGTCGAGCAATATATTGAGTATTCCGCCCGAGGTAAGACCTATCATAGCAAAGGTCGCCTTGCCCTCGTAGCGCAAAACGTTATTGAAAACGCAGGACGCGGTCAAGGCGGGCGCGCCGATGAAGATAAACCTCGCGTAAGCCATAGAGTGAGGCAATATCTCCTCGTTACTGCCTAAAAACCACATAAGCGGCTCAAGGAAGATAAGACCGAAGGTCATTATAACGATGCCGCTGAGAGTCGAGAGCAAAAGACTCGTAGAGGTAAACTTCCCCGCTCTCTCCTCATTCTTCGCGCCAAGCAATCGGCTGACGTGACTTCCCGCGCCGTGTCCGAACATAAATCCAAACGCCTGCAATATCGCCATAATACTGAAAACGATACCGGGCGCGCCGCCCGCGGCTTTACCCAGAGTGCTGACGAAATACGTATCCGCCATATTGTATATATTCGTGATAAGCATACTGATAGTAGTCGGGATCCCGAGGGTGATGACCAGTTTCCAGACCGACGTTTCGGTCATTTTTTTGTATTGCAGCTCGCTTTTAGTCAATTCTTTTTACCTTCTTTATTTTTGCATTTGTTTCGGGACTGCGAAAGCTACGCTCTTGCCACTCCCGTCTCTTTGGCGGCCTTTACCACCGCCTCGGCAACTATGGGAGCCACTCTCTTATCAAGCGCCGCCGGGATTATGTAATCCTCGCAAAGCTCCTCGTCGGAAACGAGGCTTGCGAGCGCCTTGGAGGTCGCTATCTTCATTTCCTCGTTTATCTGCGAGGCTCTGCAATCGAGCGCGCCTCTGAATATTCCCGGGAAAGCAAGCACGTTATTTATCTGATTGGGGTAATCCGAGCGTCCCGTTCCCACAACTCTCGCGCCGCCCTTCTTTGCCTCGTCGGGCATTATCTCAGGCGTAGGATTTGCCATAGGAAAGACTATGGCGTCCTTTGCCATTGACGATACCATCTCGGGCGAGACTATATTCGGCGCCGACACACCAACGAAAACGTCGGCATTCTTCATTACCTCGGCAAGATCTCCCTTTTCACAGTTGGGATTGGTTATCTTCGCCATATCCTCCTGCGCCGCGTTGTTTTCGGGCTTTCCTTTATAAATTGCGCCGAAGCGGTCGACCATAATGAGATTTTTAACACCCAGATTCATCAGATGTCTGCTGATAGAGATACCCGCCGCGCCTGCGCCGTTGATCACCGCCTTGACCTCTCCGATGTCCTTTTTAACAAGCTTCAAGGCGTTGAGAAGCGCCGCGCCGACCACGATCGCCGTTCCGTGCTGGTCGTCGTGGAAGACGGGGATATCGCATATCTCCTTGAGCCTTTTTTCTATCTCAAAGCAACGGGGAGCTGATATATCCTCAAGATTGATTCCGCCAAAGCTTCCCGACAGAAGATAGACCGTTCTGACTATCTCGTCCACATCCTTACTCTTTATGCAAAGCGGAAAGGCGTCAACGTCGGCAAAGGTCTTGAAAAGAGCGCATTTACCCTCCATAACCGGCATTCCCGCCTCGGGACCGATGTCGCCAAGGCCCAAGACCGCACTGCCGTCGGTCACTACCGCCACGATATTCGAGCGTCTGGTAAGCTCGTAGGATTTGTTTATATCCTTTTGAATTTCAAGACAGGGCTGTGCCACTCCGGGCGTATAAGCCAGAGACAGATCTTCCCTGCTCTCTATAGGGCAACGGATTATCACCTCTATTTTGCCTTGCCATTCGTAATGCTTTTTTAACGATTCTTCAGCTATTGACATTTCAAAATTCCTTTCTTCACGCTTTTTTGAAAAATCGCGGCAAAAACTACACCATTTTCGCGATATCAAACACCTCGTCAAATCGCTCGGGCGTTAAAAATCCAAGCTTAACGCAAGCTTCACGCAAGGTGATATTCTCCTCGTGCGCCAGCTTCGCCACCTTCGCGGCGTTCTCATATCCGATATAGGTATTGAGCGCAGTCACCGTCATCAGAGAGCGGTCGAGATTTTCCTTCATTTTTTCTTCATTGACCTTGATGCCAACGGCGCAATTTTCGTTGAACGACCTCATAGCGTCACTCAAAAGCCTAACCGACTGCAAGAAATTATATATCAATACGGGCATATAGACGTTAAGCTCGAAATTGCCCTGCGACGCCGCCATTGAGACCGCCACGTCGTTCGCCATGACCTGCACCGCCACCATCGTAACGGCCTCGCATTGCGTGGGATTGACCTTACCGGGCATAATAGACGAGCCGGGCTCGTTTTCGGGTATGCTTATCTCCCCAAGGCCGCAACGGGGGCCCGACGCGAGCCAGCGCACGTCGTTCGCTATCTTAAAGAGGTCTGCCGCAAGCGCCTTTAAGCAACCGTGGACGGCTGTAAGCTCTCCCTTGCTTGTGAGGGCGTGGAATTTGTTTTCCGCCGACTTAAAGGGCGTGCCGCAAAGGTCACTTATCTCTCTCGCTACGGCTTTATCAAATCCCTTTGGCGCGTTGAGTCCCGTACCTACGGCAGTTCCGCCTAAAGCAAGTGGGCGGAGATGCTCGACTGTATCGCATATCATTACGATATCCTTTTCAAGCGAGGCTCTCCAGCCGCTTACCTCCTGAGAGAAAAGAATGGGCGTGGCGTCCTGAAGATGAGTTCTTCCGCTTTTTATAATACCGCCGTTTTCGTCTTCAAGACGCTTGAAGGTGGCGCAAATATTCTCGATCGCAGGCAAAAGGCTCTGTTCTATCGACAAAATCGCCGCTATGTGCATAGCAGTTGGAAAGGTGTCGTTTGACGATTGAGACATATTCACGTCGTCGTTGGGATGGAGCAATTTTTTGCCCAATATCTCGTTTCCGCGATTTGCGATGACCTCGTTTGCGTTCATATTGGTCTGCGTGCCGCTTCCCGTCTGCCAGACCACGAGCGGAAAATGCTCGTCAAGCTTGCCCGAGATCATCTCGTCGCAGGCTTTGCAAATAGCTGTGAGCTTTTCCTCGGTCATTTTTTCGGGGCGAAGCTTTCTGTTGGCGATAGCCGCCGCCTTTTTGAGGACTCCGAAGGCGTGGATTATTTCGCGGGGCATCAATTCCCCGCCTATCTTAAAGTTTTCAAGGCTTCTCTCGGTCTGCGCGCCCCAATAAACGTCTGTGGGCACGCGTATCTCGCCCATTGAATCGTGTTCTATACGGTAATCTTTCATATTTATCGCCTTTCAAGCTACGTTCAATCAAACACAATATAATTAGTCCAAGCCTTTTTCCCTTCGGCATCGGTCACTTCCGCGCGAACGAAGCGGTCGTCGGAAGCTTTAGTATATTCGGCTTCGATCAGCCCGTCGTCGCGAACTATCCTGCCCTTCGCCCAAGTGGTATTGCTCTGAAATACTATCTTTTGCACGGGCGAGCACAAAACTCTGACCTTATCGGGCGCAATCTTCTCGATATGAACCTCGGGACCCTGCGTGGCGTATGATCTGCCCGCGCGGATCGCTCTGACGATGCTCTGCGCATCCATTTCGGTAGCCTCGACCATTATCCATCCGCGGCACTGGTCTCCGTCGTAATAATGGGTATCGTCGGCGGCAACTATATTGGTAAGTCTGCCTGCCGTTGCCATCTGGTCGATTATCACGTCGGAATAGGCCCTGTCGCTCATTCCGTGCTCGGATACCGAGTTATATATCTCCACCGCGTCAAAATCTCCGAGAGATATAAGGCGCTCGGGCGTATTGAGACTCCACGCGGGATGACCGACGACGGCAAGACCGTTATGAAGCTTTATCATTTTTATGACCTCTGCCGCCTTCGCGTACGCGGTCTTCTGCATGTTCCTCCAATCGGCAGGCACCTGCGGATCACTCGTCATACCAATACCGACGATATGAACAACGTGCTCGCCGTCGTGACCGCCGATATTATATTCACATCCCGAAAGTATCTTAAGTCCCTCGATCTCGTTCTCGTCGCCGTATACCCAATGATCCGTCAGAGCTATAGCGTCATAGCCCTCCTCGGCGTATATTCTCGCGACCTCCTCGGGCGTTTTCACCCCGTCCGACAGAGTCGTATGCGTATGTAATCCTATCTTTATTCTCGTCTTTCCGAGCATATCAACGAACATCTCTAAAAGTCCCCTTTTTTTCGAATATTTATCTATTATATATTTTATCACTAAATCCCCATCAAATCAATACCCTTTGGAGAAAAAGGCAAAGTTTTCAAAAGACTGCGATTCGCGTTTTTCTTTCCGTGGCGAAGCGTTTGAAATCAACGAACTGCGGCGAATAATTACCACAGAGCGTCAAATTAAATAATTATTTCCCATCCCCTTGAAATATGTCCCAAAAGATGTATAATTATATCAAAGAATCGGCTAAAATAAGCAAGACTCTTAATCTGGAGGTAAAACAATATGAAACTCAGCGTACTTGCCAACCTTTACGGCGCAAAGTCACTGGATGAAGCTCTTAAGATAATTTCAGATCTCGGCGTTCACACGGTCGAGATAGGCGCGGGCGGCTATCCCGGAAAGGCTCATTGCAATCCCGCAGAGCTTCTTGCGGATGAAAAGAGATACGACGAATTCGTCGCTGCCTTCAAAAAATACGGCGTCAGCATCTGCGCCCTTGCCTGCCACGGCAATCCCCTTCACCCCGACGCAAAGATCGCCGCGGAATACGACAAGGATTTCAAGGAAGCCGTCCTCCTCGCGGAAAAGCTCGGCGTTGACACCGTGGTCGGATTTTCGGGCTGTCCCGGAGACAGCGAGGGCTCAAAGTATCCCAACTGGGTGACCTGCCCCTGGCCCGAGGATTTCCTCGCCATTCTCGATTGGCAATGGAACGAAAAGCTTATCCCCTATTGGATCGAGGTAGGCGCGTTCTGCAAGGCTCACGGCGTGAGAATTGCCTTTGAGATGCACCCCGGCTTCTGCGTCTATAATCCAGAGACGCTCTTAAAGCTCCGCGCGGCAGTAGGCGACGTTGTGGGCGCTAACTTAGACCCCAGCCACCTTATCTGGCAGGGTATGGATCCCGTCGCGGCAATACGCGAGCTTGCGGGTGCCATCTACCACGTTCACGCGAAGGATACCAAGATAGACAAATACAACACCGCCAAGAACGGCGTGCTTGACACCAAGCGCTACGGCGACGAGATACACCGCTCCTGGATCTTCCGTACCGTTGGCTACGGCAACAACGAGACCTATTGGAGAGATCTCGTCTCCAATCTCCGCCTCTGCGGGTACGACCGCGTCCTCTCTATCGAGCACGAGGACAGCGTGATGTCTATCGACGAAGGACTCGCAAAGGCCGTCAGCTTCCTCAAAGACATCGTGATCTACGAAGAAAAGCCCGCTGAATAATTCCGACATCACATGAAATAACAGGCTTTGTTCTCAAACGCATAAAGGGAACAAAGCCTTTTTTCATCTCAAAAAAACAATGAAACGAATTTTTGCACTGATCCTCACCCTG
>JAZSJO010000147.1:0-4238 GCA_045534365.1 Eubacteriales bacterium | reverse complement strand
CCATACCCCTAACCTTTTCAAGAACTTTCAAAGAAAGAAAACAAGGGATTATTTTTGCTAAATCTATTGATTTAATTTGTATTTTATGGTAGAATAATGTGGGCAAATAATTCTTTTATATAAATATTCTAAAGGAAAGGATAAAAAATGTTAGAAATAAAAAATCTATGTTACACGGTAACCGATGAAAACGGAAAAGAAAACCGTATAATCGATAATATAAGTCTTACTATAAACGAGCGTTTCGTTGCGATAACGGGCCCTAACGGCGGCGGTAAATCTACTCTTGCAAAGCTTATAGCGGGCATATATAAGGCAGATTCGGGACAGATATTGCTTGACGGTGTTGATATCACCAATATGAACGTAACCGAGCGCTCAAGAGAGGGCGTCAGCTTTGCTTTTCAGCAGCCCGTAAGATTCAAGGGCATAACCGTCAAGGATCTTATCTCTTTGGCGGCTGGCAACAAAATTTCGGTTGCAGAGGCTTGTAAATATCTCTCTGAGGTAGGTCTTTGCGCTAAAGAGTACGTAAATCGTGAGGTAAACGAGACTCTTTCGGGCGGCGAGCTTAAGAGAATTGAGATCGCTATGATAAACGCGCGCGGAACGAAGTTTTCTATCTTTGACGAGCCCGAAGCGGGAATCGACCTCTGGAGCTTCAATAATCTTATTAAGGTTTTTGAGAAAATGCACGAAAAGACGCACGGTTGCATTATGATAATATCCCACCAGGAGAGAATTCTCGATATAGCAGATAAGATCGTGGTCGTTGCGGAAGGTAAGGTAGCCGCCTACGGCGCTAAGAACGATATCCTGCCCGATCTTCTTTCTGCTCAGGCAGGCTGCAAGTTTACGCAGGGAGGTGAAGAATAATGGCTGAAAAGAAGCTTGACAATATAAGACTTAATATTCTTCGTGAGGTTGCGGATCTTGAGGGCGTACCTACGGGTGCTTATTCCTTGCGCGTTGACGGAGATACCTTCGACAAGAGATCCTCCGATACTATTATAATCGAGAAGAAGACCGATAAGCCAGGTATAGATATCTATATCAAGGCGGCAGGCAAGAGAGAAAGCGTTCACATTCCCGTTATTCTTGCAGAGAGCGGTCTCAAGGAGGTCGTTTATAATGATTTCCATATTGAAGACGGCGCAGACGTTTTGATCATCGCTGGCTGCGGAATACACAACTGCGGCGTTCAGGATAGTGAGCATAGCGGAATACACAGCTTTTACGTTGGTAAAAACGCAAAGGTAAAATACGTTGAAAAGCACTACGGTGACGGAGACGGAAACGGAAAGAACGTGATGAATCCCCATACCGTCGTTGAGCTTGACGAGGGCGCGTATATGGAGATGGAGACAACGCAGATAAAGGGCGTTGACTCCACCAAGCGTAAGACGGAGGCGATCTTAAAGGAAAAATCCACTCTCGTAGTACACGAAAAGATAATGACACACGGCGAACAGTTTGCCGAGACCGAATTCATCGTTGACCTTCAGGGTGAGGATTGCGGAACGCACGTCGTTTCCCGTTCGGTTGCAAAGGACAATTCCCGTCAGCTCTTTATCTCTGACGTAGTAGGTAACGCGCGTTGTTCGGGACACACCGAGTGTGACGCCATTATTATGGATAACGCGTCGGTCGTAGCTATTCCGAAGATCGTTGCAAATAACACAGAAGCATCTCTTATTCACGAGGCGGCTATCGGTAAGATCGCGGGCGAACAGCTTATCAAGCTTATGACTCTCGGTCTTGACGAAAAGCAGGCGGAGGAAGAGATCATCAACGGATTTTTGAAGTAAATCAAGGAGCTTTGATATGAAAATAACCGAAAATCCAGATAAAGAACTCGTTGCCGTTATCAAAGAAGGTCTGAAAAGGCGCGGCGGATTCTGTCCCTGCAGACGTGAAGACAAGGAAGAATACAAATGTATGTGTGAGGAGTTCAAGGCACAGATAAAGGATCCCGATTTTGAGGGCTATTGCCATTGTATGCTTTACTATAAGAGCAAATAACGGAGGAAGATATGATTACGAAAATTACAAAAGCGAATTTTGACGAAGAGGTCATAAAGTCAGATATCCCCGTGCTTATCGACTTTTGGGCAGAGTGGTGCGGTCCTTGCCGTATGCTCGCTCCCACGATCGAGGCTATTGCCGCCGAGAGAACGGACATCAGGGTTGGCAAGATAAACGTCGACGAGGAAGAGGAGCTTGCCGTTAAATTCGGCATTGAAAGCATACCCACTCTCATTATCGTCAAGGGCGGAGAAGTCGTAGCCAAGCAAATAGGCTATAACGCCAAAGCGATAGTTGAGAGCTTCATAAATAAAAATATTTAAGTTTAAGACTTGCGTCAGTAACACTGGCGCAGGTCTTTTTGTAATTCAGCACTTTTGGAAAAAATTATGGGTAAAAGGCTTTTAGATGTAATAAACGGAACGGGCAACAATTACTTAATGCCGTTTTTTGACAGCACAGTGACCATACTGATAAGCTCACGGAGCAGATACAGACGATATACGATAGTGGATGTCGTGCTTTTTGTGTAGAGTTCCGTCCTCAACCCGATTTGCGAGCGAGGTTTGGTGGTGAGATATGAAGGACGGCGCGGTTTTTGGCGTCGGCAACGTGACACGAGCATATGCACCTTCCAGCTTATGCATTTGAGCGTGCGCACTTATTAAACGTTATCTCGCCACTAAAAGCTTTTTCAATAGCAGCCTCAACGACCGCTTCCTTGCCGCAATGCGTTTAGCTAAGCTCTATAGCTCTCATATCCTGCAAAGCCTCGTAAAAGACGACGATACTCCTATCTGACGTTTTATTATTTCTCTTTAAAATTATATCTTATCAAGATTGTATTGTCACTTGAAACGAGTGATTTTTTATGTGTTTTGCGGCTTTTTAATAGTCAAATTGCACAAAAGCGGTACGACAAATTTTAAAATATCGTAATATCTTTCAATTTATTTTTTTATAAAAATATGTTACAATATATATTTGGTAGAAAACAGAATTTTTTGTAAAATATAAAGGAGTAAGTATGGTAAGAGAAGATTTAAGAAACGTTGCTATAATCGCCCACGTTGACCACGGTAAAACTACGCTTGTTGACGGTCTGCTTAAGCAGGGCGGTATCTACAGAGATAATCAGGAGACCGTTACGAGAGTAATGGATTCCGACGATATCGAAAAGGAAAGAGGTATCACCATACTTGCGAAAAACACCGCCGTTCATTATAAGGACGTAAAGATCAATATCGTTGATACCCCAGGACACGCTGACTTCGGTGGCGAGGTCGAGCGAGTTCTCAAGATGGTAAACGGCGTTATACTGCTCGTTGACGCGGCTGAAGGTCCTATGCCGCAGACGAGATTCGTTCTCAAGCGCGCGCTTGAGCTTGATTATAAGGTTATCGTTTGTATAAATAAGATAGACAAGCCCGACGCGCGACTCGGTGAGGTCGAGGACGAGATACTCGAGCTTCTTATAGACCTTGGCGCTAACGACGATCAGCTTGATTCTCCGATGCTTTATTGCTCGGGACGTTCGGGCACGGCAAGTACCGATCCCGACGTTGAGGGAGAAGACCTTACGCCTCTGTTTGACACGATCCTTGATTATATTCCTGCTCCCGAGGGTGATCCCGATGGCGATCTTCAGGTGCTTGTTTCCTCGATAGACTATAACGAATACGTTGGACGCATCGGTATAGGTAGAATAGAGCGCGGCTCAGTCAAGGTGAATCAGGAGGTGCTTGTTTGCAACTATCATAAGCCCGACGAAAAGCCCAGAAGAACAAAGGTCGTAGCTCTTTTCCAGATCGACGGACTTATGAGAGTTCAGGTCGATAGCGCGAAAATGGGAGATATTATATGCTTCTCGGGTGCGGGCGACATTTCTATCGGTGACACATTGACCGCGGTCTCCAATCCCGAGCCTATCGAATTCGTAAAGGTCAGCGAGCCTACGATGGAGATGACCTTTGCGGTCAATACAAGCCCTCTTGCAGGTAAAGAGGGTAAGTTCGTTACGTCCCGTCAGCTTCGCGAGAGGCTTTATCGTGAGCTTCTCCGTGACGTTTCGCTTCGAGTTCGTGACGGTGATACCACAGACGAGTTCGTCGTATCGGGAAGAGGAGAGATGCACCTCTCTATCCTTATTGAAAATATGCGCCGTGAAGGATATGAGCTGACCTGCTCTAATCCCAAGGTCATTCTCAAGGAGA
>JAZSJO010000087.1:0-6196 GCA_045534365.1 Eubacteriales bacterium | reverse complement strand
CAATATGGTCACTCTCGCAGAGGTCGAAAAGCTTGCAGGCGGAGACGGCTCGGGAAGAATTCAGAGATAAATTGCAAATGATAGATTACGGGGGAAGGAAAAGCTTTTTGAAAAAAGCTTTTCCTTCCCCCATATCCCTATCCTTTTCAAAAACTCCCCAAAAAGTTTTTTAATAGATTCTCAATATTTGCGAGCAAAAAATTTTATTAATAAAGAAATAAAGAAATTTCTATTTATCACTTGACAATTGAGAGCTTTTGTGATAAAATAACTGATATTGTGAATATAATTTCCAACTTTTGATTAATTTCGCGGGCGTGGTGGAATGGCAGACACGCCAGATTTAGGATCTGGTGTTTTACTACGTGCAGGTTCAAGTCCTGTCGCCCGCACCAGCCGACAGTGTCGGCGCCCAAAACTCGTGTGTCGATATCAAAAATCCAAGCCTTATCACACGCTGTTGGGGTTCGAATTTATCTTCACTCACAGCACCAAAACAAAATTAATATTTTCAGAGGGTTAAATGGAAAACGTATTAAACACTTTAAACAACGCTCTAAGCTTTATGTATGATAATATTCTTAGTATAGCTATGATGATCCTTCTTATAGCTGCGGGTTTTTTCCTGTCCGTCAAAACCGGATTCTTTCAATTCAGACGCTTTGGCTACGTTTTGAAAAACACGATAGGTAATCTATTTAATAAGAATCTTCATCACAGGGACAAAGGAAGCGTCAGTCCCTTTCAAGCGGTTACCACTGCCCTTGCGGGTACTATCGGCACGGGAAGTATTGCCGGCGTTGCGACCGCATTGGTGCTGGGAGGTCCCGGCGCTGTGTTCTGGATGTGGATAAGTGCCCTTTTCGGAATGGTGACCAAATATTCCGAGATCGTTCTAGCGCTTAAATTCAGAGAGAAGAACGAAAAAGGTGCTTATATCGGCGGCCCTATGTATTACATAAAAAACGGACTTGGCGTTAAATGGCTGGCGGCTCTGTTCGCCGCTTTTGCCATGATCGCTTGTATTGGCACGGGAAACGCCACCCAATCGAATTCAATTTCGGGTGTTCTTGATCTGAATTTCAATATCGCTCCCTGGATCACGGGTATTATCCTCACGGTAATCGTAGGAGTGGTCATTATTGGCGGTGTAAAAAGAATTGCCACGGTTAATGAAAAATTGGTACCCGTGATGGCTGTTTTCTTTATACTTGCCTCAATAGTTGCTCTTATTTTCAACGCCAATAAAATACCCAATGCATTTGCCCTTATCTTCAAGGAAGCCTTCAACTTCAAATCGGCATTTGGAGGCGTAGCGGGATATGGCATACTCTCCGCTATGCGCTACGGTGTCGGAAGAGGTATTTTCTCAAACGAGGCGGGACTTGGAAGCGCTCCTATCGCTCACTCGGCTTCAAGCACGGAGGATCCTGTAAAACAGGGCGTATGGGGTGTATTTGAGGTCTTTATTACAACGATTATTATCTGCACCATGTCCGCGCTTGTAATACTTACTTCGGGAATTTATACGACCGCTTTCAATGCAGGTGTTGCTCCCGAGGTAAGCGGAGCCGCTCTCAGTAGCGCTGCATTCGGTGAGGCTATTCCCTACGTGGGCGGAATAGGGATTGCCGTCTCAACTGTCTTCTTTGCTCTCTCCACACTGCTTGGATGGGCATATTACGGAGAAGTTTGCGCAGGCTACCTTTTCAAAAATCACTCAAAGCTTGCTATCACTATTTACAGAGTCATCTACGTTGCTTTTGTTTTTATCGGTGCTATTGCCGAGATCAATACCGTTTGGCTGATCGCCGATTGCTTCAACGCCCTTATGGCGCTGCCTAACCTTATAGCACTTATCGGACTTTCGGGACTTATAGTCAAGATAACGCGCGAGCATTTTGCGAAGAAATAAAGAGACTTTTGCTTCAGATTTATCATCTCTTACTACAAACATATAAACAACCGAGGACTTTCGTCCTCGGTTGTTTTATTTGCCCCTTGACTAACCCAAATTTTAGTGATATAATTTTAATAACCACCAAGAAAGGACGCGCGGATATGAAAAAAAGATCGTTGGCTATAACAATTATACTTTTGTGTATTCTGATGCTCGTTTCCTGCGGGGGATATGAGATAACTCCGGGTGAGCAAGCGGATTTTAAGAAGATGCCCGACGGCTCGAAGGCTATTTCCGAGGAGATAGTTGGTGAGGTCGACGGAAAAAATATAATACAGCAGCCTGCGGCGTACTTTTTATCTGACGCCTGGACTACGGGACCTGAGGGTCAGAGTGTGAAACACATAACCTCAAGCGGCGCGGAAAAATATATGGCTCTTCTGACCGACGTCTTTGGCTTTGAGATGTTCTACGAAAGCCTCGGATACGTATATAACACCTGGTATTTCGTGCATCCAGACAGCAACAAGGAGACGGGAGCGTACGGCACGGGCTACGACGTTATGGTGCGCCATTATTACGATTCATCAACCACCACGACTAAATATTGGATAGACGTCAATATTGACGACGAGCTCTTCTCTTTCGGCGATCTCGGATACCGCTTTAGCGAAAGCCTCACCCGCGACAGTATAAACGGAAAATACGCCCGCGACGCCTTCGTTATCAAAAAGGGGCGTTACTACAATTTCTCCGACAAAAAGCTATCGGTCAAATCGGGTGTCAAAAAGGAAACTCTCTACACCTACACCAAGCCCTTCGCATCAAAATTCTACGGATTTTACGGCTACGACGGACTTTGTACTCTTATGATCAACGGCGGAAAGCCAAAGACCTATGACGCGCTCATATCCGATTACGAGGATTTCGACAGCTCAAGCACCGATATGATATTCGTTTCAAAGGACGACGGCTCAAAGCTCGTTAATATCGCTTGGCAGCACGAAAGCTTTGAGGTGGGCAAGATATACGACCTTGCCGATTTTGCCGCAAGCTCGTACAACAAATTTGATTTCTTCTACGACGAGCACCAATTCACCAAAAGCTCAGCTCTCTGCCTCACAGTTCGTCCCCTTTGGCTCGATCGCGAGGGCAAAACCGAATCAGTGGTCTATTTCTACGGAGAGTTCAGAGATAGCGAAGGCGAGATATATACCGTTGAGGGACTTTTAGCTGCTCCCTTCTGCCTTGAGGAAACCTCCGAAAAGTATGATAGCGAATCTGCGTCAAGCAATAGCGGAGGCAATAAGTGGAACATCTTTGACGATGACGACGACGACGGTCCCTTTATTCCCGAATTTGCAAAGCTCGACTGTCTGACCTGCGGCGGCGACGGCGACTGCAACAATTGTAACGGCTACGGAGAGGTCGAGCGCTATGCGGGAGCAGGAGACTACGTAACCGCCAAATGCACGTCTTGCTACGGAAGCGGTAATTGCCGAAGCTGCGGAGGTAGCGGAAAACGCGACTAAAGAATCTTTTTTGACATTTCTATTAACAAAAGTGAACTATAGAGTTATAATAACCCTGGCAATACCTTTTGTTGAAAGGACAATCCTACGATGAAAAGAAAAATCGGTATAAATATAGATTTTATGAAGGACGGCTTCACCTTCGGCACTATTAAAAAGATAAAGGAAGCGGGATTTGATTGCGTTTCGCTTACGGGAGTCAATTGGGGATTCAATAAATACAGAGAGAGCTCCGACACGCTGGGACTTAGCTGGGACTTTGTTCACGCCCCCTTCAAGGATATAAATTCTATGTGGCTTGAGGGAGATGAATATCTGCGTATCTACAACAATATGAAGGAAGCTATTACTCACGCGAGCCTGAACGGAGTTCCTATTGTGGTGCTTCACCTTTCAAGCGGTTGGAATCCTCCCGAGGTAAAAGAGCTGGGTATCAAGCGCTTCGACGAATTGGTCAAGCACGCCGCGCAGAAAAACGTTACCGTCGCCTTTGAAAATCTTCGAAGCGTAAAAAATCTTGAATTTATGATGGAGCATTACGCCAATACGCCAAACGTCAAATATTGCTACGATTGCGGTCACGAGCATTGCTACACCAAGAACGTCGATTGGATAGAAAAATTCGGCGACAAGCTCTGTTGCATACACATTCACGACAACTTCGGTATTCAGGAGTTCGAGCAGGAGTGTACCGACCTTCACTATCTTCCCTTCGACGGTGAGATAGACTACAAAAATATGATAGAACGACTTGACAAGGTCGGCTACGAAGGCTCGCTTATGCTTGAGGTGTTCAATCACTGCAAGCCCGAGTATATGGAGCTTACCGAAGAGGAATTTCTAAAGGTTTCCTTTGAGCGCATAAGCAGGATTGCAGAGCTTTGATAAAACAAATTTAAAGAGAGCCTCGGCTCTCTTTTTTTACGTTAAAATCAAAATTGAATTTATTATTAAACATTTTGTTTATAAAAAATAAATTTAAATCTCTATCATATTGCGACAAAGTTTTCCTCGCAACAGATGTATAATTAATATATACCTCGAAAGGAAAATATGCTATGGCGCAGGATGTATACGCAGATCTTCTGTTTTTGATAAACTTCAGTATGGACTACCTCTGTCTCTACGTTTGCGCCAAGGTCATGGCGAGAAGGATCCGTCTTCCCCGTCTTCTGTTATCCGCCGCCCTCGGTGGCATATATTCCGTTCTGTCGCTATTTATTTCGCTCACTTCGTTCCTTTCGGTCGTCATCGATATAGGAGTCTGCCTTATAATGTGCGCCATCGTATTTGCTGAGAAAGGCAGAAATCTCTCATCCACGCTTCTCTGCACCTTTCTCTTCGTCGGTATATCAATGATGACGGGCGGATGTATGACCGCAATATTCAATTTTCTCAACAAGCTCGACCTCCCTCTCTCCGATATCGGAGAAGACGGCATATCCACGTATCTTTTTGCAATCCTTGCCGCAATTGCGGGATTTATCTCTCTCAGAAGCGGCGAGATCATCTCTCGACGCGCTCCTATAAGAGAGTGCAAGCTATATATAACCTTTCAAGGACGCGAAATCGAGCTTTCAGGCTTCTCGGACAGCGGAAATCTCGTAAAAGACCCGATCTCCGGGAGGGCGGTCATAATCGTTGACAGAGATACAGTTGCAAAAAGTCTTCCTATAGAAGAATTTGACGAGTTCAAGAGCAGAAAGCCTTCCGCAAAGCTTCCCTTCGGCGCTCTGCGCCTTATTCCGATAAATACTGCGGGTGGAAGAGGTCTTTTAGTCGCGGCTCTTCCTGAAAAGACCGTCATTGAGTACGCGCATAGAAAAAAGCGCGTATCCTTCGAGGTTGACGCGCTATTTGCGCCCTCCGAAATTGGAAAGAGCGCCGAGGGCTACACGGCGATAGTCCCTCAAGAAATACTGAAGCCATAAAGGAGCAATTATGTCTGTTTTGAACTTTTTTAGGAAAATTTTAGTTAAATTTCAACTAACGCTTGCAAAAAAAGACAAAAAACGCGGTGTCTATTACATAAACGGTCCCGAGCTGCTTCCACCACCGCTCTCTCGCGAGGATGAGGCAGAAGCTATCTCCCGTCTTCCCTACGACGAGGACGCGCGACAGCTTCTGATCGAGAGAAATCTTCGTTTGGTGGTATATATCGCCAAGCGCTTTGAAAACACGGGCATAAACATTGAGGATCTTATCTCTATAGGCACGATCGGGCTTATAAAGGCGGTAGGCTCGTTTTGCTCGGACAAGAACATCAAGCTTGCCACCTACGCTTCGCGCTGTATCGAAAACGAGATACTTATGTATATCAGAAAAAATTCGGGACGCGCGGGTGAGGTATCGATCGACGAGCCGCTTAACGTCGATTGGGACGGAAACGAGCTTCTCCTATCGGATATTCTCAGCAGCGACGAGAATTCCGCCGCAGACGATATAATCTACCGCGAGGAAATATCTGCGATCCACGACGCCGTAAACGCCCTTGAGCCAAGAGAGAGGCAGATTATAATACTCAGATACGGTCTTGACGGATATCCCGAAATGACTCAAAAGGACGTTGCCGATCACCTCGGAATATCTCAATCGTACATTTCAAGACTTGAAAAAAAGATAATCTCGCGTCTACATAACGACCTTGCGGGGAAAATTTAACAAAAACGGGGGGATTTCAGTTTTGGGCATAGCCCTAAGGATACTGACGGGGCACAAGCGCGCTGTGTATTGGTCTGCCAGCAATGCAATTGTTACTTACTAC
>JAZSJO010000098.1:0-2236 GCA_045534365.1 Eubacteriales bacterium | reverse complement strand
CCTATCAAACGTAAAATTCTTTCATATCGTCAAGGCGAAGGCAACCGATAGTGCCGCCTCTCGCTTCGCCGCAGTCGATTGCGATGCTTCCGTTTCCGTAGAAGATCTTACCGTCGCCGCCGTTATCCTCGGTTGTAGGATTGTGACCCACGATAACGGTTACGTCGTCAAAATATTTTTTAGTAAGATCAAGAGGCTCGGTAAAGAACGCTCGGGGCTTAAGATTCTCAAGATCCATACCGATCTTATATCCCGCAATTCCCGCGTGAACGAGAAGATATTTATTGCCATTAACCTCGGTTTCCTCGTAAATGGTCATATCAGTGAGGTAGTCGATAACGCCTTCCTTCATTTCGGAATCGAGAGTGCGGAAGCTGTCAAGAGTGCTCTGACCGCCGTCCTGAACCCATTCGGTCATTTTGTTAATGAACTTTTTGTCGGGAGTCTCGCCCGATTTGAGCATCTTCTCAAAGCCCGAAAGCATTTTAAGTGCTATGTAATCGTGCTCGCCTACGATAGGATAGACGTTATATCTCACACTGAGGTCTCCGATAAGCTCCATGCTCTCGTCCCCGTAGTCCACGATGTCTCCGAGGACATACATAAGGTCGGTATCCTTGAATGATATGGTCTGAAGCAACTTTTTAAATTTAGTATAATTTCCGTGTAAATTTGCTACTACGTAAGTCATATCTATTCTCCGTTAAATTTTTAAATGGTTATTACCTGATTAGAAAAATATATCTCGCGTTGTGTGTCGGGGCATATTTCGCCCAGCGTTTTATCCAGATATTCGCATACAGGATACTCGGTAAAGAAGTGTCCGGCACAGATAAGATTTATTCCGAAATCATACGCGCCGAGATATTCGTGGTGCTTGGCGTCACCCGTAAGATAGGTGTCGGCTCCCGCTTCCTTAGCGAGATTCATCATATCGCCGCCCGAACCGCCGACAAGGGCAACTCTTTTGACCTTCCCGTTCACGTTACATACCGTGAGGCTTGCCTCGCGCTCGCCGTCTCCGCAAGAGAGCACCGATTTCACCTTTTTTGCAAAATCCAAGAGATCTGTCTCCTCGTCAAGCTCACCCACGCGAGCAAGCTTATCATCGCCGATGATCTCAATATCTTTCAGGCCGCAAAGACGGGCAAGCGTATCATTTACTCCGTCCTCTCGCGCGTCAAGTCGGGTATGGAACGACATAGCCGCGATATTGTTCCTTGCCAATCTTACCGCCTTTGCTCCGTCGAAGGTCAGCGCATTCATAACGCCGAGTCCACCGAAAAAAACGGGATGATGGGACACGATCACGTCAAAACCGCCCTCGATCGCTCGGTCAATTGCCGCGTTTGTTATGTCGAGGGTTATTAATATTTTTTTTACCTCCTTCTGAGGCTCGGGACAGCTTTCGAGTCCGTCCTTGTCCCAAGGACAGGAAAGCGACGAGGGGATCATCTCGCTAAGCTTATTATAAAGTTCAATTACAGTCATAATGAAAAATTCCTTTCAAGATAAGACTTTAATTCATCAACAACGCCCTCTTCAAAAGAAGCGTCTGCGCCTGCGCCTCTCTTGCCCTCTATCCTGACCGAGAAAACGCGGATCATTCTTTCGATATAGGCTCGCGCCGCATCGTCACCGCTTGCAAGATCGATCTTCCCTACAAGCGCCTCGGCGTCTGTCAGCTCTCGGCTTTTTCCGTCAAATTTCGCGCAAATGATGCGATAGATGCGGTCATCTCTTCCTCCGTCTTGCACGATCCTCTCGTCGATTATGTCAAAGCCGTTCTCGGCAAGATATTTCGCAAGGATCTCGGGGTGAGTCATTGGCTGGAGAACCAGAGTGATGCTCTCGTCACGAATCCAATCGGCTTTATCGAGAATTGAGGCGATAAGCTCGCCGCCCATACCCAGCACGGTTATGCAATCGGGAGCGAAATCTCTCGTTTTGTCGAGTCCGTCGGCTCTCACCGCCGTGATTCGGTCGGACAAGCCGTTTTTACGTATATTTGAAACCGCTGCCGCCACGGGACCCTCGTTGACGTCGGACGCCAGCGCACATTCTATTTTATTTTCCAAGCACAAGGCGATAGGCAGATAGGCGTGATCGCTGCCTATGTCGGCAAGCCGCGCGCCCCTCGGCACCATATCGGCCGCCGTGCGTAATCTTATATCAAGTATCATATTTTTCCTTTGCCTTCGGCGACCTGCTTTTCCTGCAAGAAAAGCAGGCAAAA